>NZ_CALPDH010000005.1:0-214488 GCF_943193215.1 Acetatifactor aquisgranensis
TACCATAGCAACAGGGACGTAAGAGAATCTGGTTTACTGGCCATATAACTTTACCGACCCATTTGCTGACTAACACCATACATATTGACATTTTTCAATTATAATGATACCCTAAAAGCATGAAACCGATTGCAGAACAAGCAATCTGTTTACATTAAAACAGGAATGGGAGAGTGAGAGCACATGTCCAAAAACAAGCAGGAATCAAAACCCGCGGTTCAAGTGAAGCAGCTTACACTGTGGGAAAAGATTGTCAGGCATCGCATACTGATTCTTATGTGCCTGCCGGCAATCATCTACTTTATCGCCTTTAGTTATGCGCCCTTGCCGGGCATCTGGGTAGCTTTCGTCAAGTACAACTACCGGGACGGTATATTCGGAAGCAAATTCATCGGACTGGATAATTTCGAGTTTCTGGCCACTTCGGGGAAACTGCTGGAGCTGACCAAGAACACGGTTCTGTACAATCTGGCGTTCATCCTGCTGGGCAATTTTCTGGCGGTGTTCGTGGCAATCCTGCTGAACGAGATACAGAGCAAGTGGTTCAAGAAAGCCTCCCAGACAGTGATGTTCCTTCCCTACTTTATCTCTCAGGTACTGGTGGGCATCCTGGTCTTCTATCTGCTGAACTATGATACCGGCCTTGTGAACGGAATCCTGAGGAACCTGGGGGTGGCTGAAGAGTCGCTGTGGCAGCCCTATTCCACGCCGGGGGTGTGGCCGGTGCTGCTGGTCATCATCTATCTGTGGCAGCAGACGGGATACAACTCCGTGGTCTATTTCGCGGCCATCTGCGGCATCGACGCCGAGATGATGGAGGCGGCGAAGGTGGACGGAGCCAACGGCTTCCAGAGGATACGCTACATACTTCTTCCCAGCTTAAAGCCTACGATAGTGGTACTGCTGCTCTTCGCACTGGGCGGCATCGTGAAAGGCAACTTCGGTCTGTTCTATAACGTGGTGGGCACCAACCCGCTGCTGTACAGCACCACGGACATCATCGAGACCTATGTGTACCGCGCTACCGTGGCAGAGTTCAACTTCTCCAGAGCATCTGCCGTAGGCCTGTACCAGTCCGTGATCGGCTTTGTAATCGTCATGGCGGTGAACACCATCGTGAAGAAGATTGATCCCGACTATTCGCTGTTCTAAAGGAAGGAGGAGAAAAATGGCAAACCAAGACAAAGACTTAATGGAATCCGGTGCCAAGGTGAAGCTTGGCACATCAGATAAGATAATCAGAGGCTTCGGATATGCATTCGTCACGTTTTACGCGATCTGCTGTATCGTGCCTTTCCTGGTCATCATAGGCACGTCCTTCGCCAGCGAGTCCGTGGTCCGGGCGGAAGGGGTACAGATTATCCCCAGCGAGTTCAGCCTGGAGGCCTATAAAATGGTCACCAAGAGCGGCGGCATCTGGAAGTCCTACCTGCTGACCATATTGATGACGGCGCTGGGGACTACCGTGGGCCTGTCCATCATCTCCATGACGGGCTACGCGCTGCAGAGGAAGGACTTCTCCTTCCGGAACGGGATTTCGTTCTTCATCTACTTTACCAGCCTGTTCCAGGCAGGTCTTGCGCCTTACTACCTGCTGATGACCCAGACCTACCACCTGACGGACAACTATCTGGCGGTGGCGCTGCCCCTGCTGATGTCGCCCTGGCTGATCATATTGATGAAGAACTTCGTGAAGGCTATCCCCCACGAGATTACGGAGTCGGGCAAGATAGACGGGGCCGGGGACTTCAAGATATTCACCTCATTGATTCTGCCTATGCTCAAGCCTGCCCTGGCCACCATCGGCCTGTTCCTGGCTCTGAGCTACTGGAACGAGTGGTACCAGTCCTCGCTGTTCTTAAGCTCCAAGGTGGCTGTGAAGCCCCTGCAGTATACGCTGTACGAGATTGTGAACAAGAACGAGGCGCTGAAGAACTCTGTGGCAGGGCAGTACATCAACCTGGCGGACATCCCTCAGGAGACCGTGAAGATGGCCAACGCGGTGCTGGCCACCGGCCCTATCGTGCTGCTGTATCCCTTCGTGCAGAAGTACTTCATCAGCGGCATTACCGTAGGCGCGGTGAAGGGCTGACGCCGAGACGTGTCCGGATAGCGCAAATTTGAGAGAAATCGGAGAGGATAATGATAAATAGCTCCTGCGGGAGCCCCATAAGGCCCCCGGGAGTTATCTATAAAACCATAATGAAATGGAGGAAAAAAGATGAAAAAGAAAGTAATTGCGGCATTGCTTGCCGCAACGATGGTTCTGGGCATGACGGCCTGCGGCGGTGGCGACACGCAGAGCTCCGCGCCCGCTGAATCCAGTGAGGAGAGCAGCGCGGAAGAGTCTTCCGAGTCTTCTGACGCTTCTGACGCGGGAGAAGAGGAGTCCTCTGCCGAGGAAGAGTCAGCAGGCGGCGAAGAGGCGGCCGGCGGGGATATCGACACCTCCGAGCATGTCGTCATCAACTACATGACCACAGGCGACGCGCCCTCTGGAGAAGCCAAGGAGCGTCTGGACGAGATGATGGCAGAGCTGAACGCGATCCTCACCGAGAAGGTGAACGCGGAGCTGGAAATCTACTACATTTCCTGGACGGATTATCTTTCCAACTACAACCTGACACTGGCCCGTATGGACGGCACCGTAGACCTGGTAGGCACCGCTTCCGACTGGCTGGATGCATGGCCGAACTCCAAGAACGGCGCTTTCATAGAGCTGTCCGAGGAGATGCTGCAGACCTATGCGCCCAAGACATGGGCCAGCATTCCCGCTGAGAACTGGGAGATGTGCAAATACAACGGTGAGATTTACCTGATTCCTGAGGACAATTACGCGCAGTGGACCAACCACGGCTTCACCTATCGTCTGGACTGGGCGAAGGAAGCAGGATTGGCTGACGGCGTGCACAGCTGGGAGGACATGACCACCTACTTTAAGTGGGTGAAAGAGAACAAGGCCGACATCACCCCCTGGGATTCCGACGGTACCCAGTATGCCACCATGGTGGGCGGCTGGATTTCTTCCCATTCCAACTATATCGCCATCGAGGGCATCAACTCCGGCGCTATGTGGGGCGGCACCAAGGACGATCCCTACACCATCTATTCTCCTTACATGACCGACACGGATTCCCTGGTGGAGTTCGCGAAGATGATGAAGGAGTGGGACGAAATCGGCGTATGGAAGACCGACGTGCTGAACAACACCACATCCACCAACCGTGACGACTACCGCATCGGCAAGGTCGCCGCAGAGCAGCACCATACCCAGACCTGGACCGACCTGGTAAGCCATACCGAGGCCAACAAGATCTATCAGGAGGACGAGAATGCTGAAAGCGGTTTCTTCTACTTCGGCGAGGAGACCCAGAATGTAGTGGCCCTTTCCATTACCCACGGCGCAATGGCCGTGTCCGCAGGCAGCGCCAACCCTGAGAGGGCTCTGATGGTATATGACCTGCTGAGGAACGATCCCGACTGCTATACCCTGTTCAACTATGGTATCAAGGGCGTGTCATGGGATACCAATGACGAGGGCCTGAGGGTCATCCCTGAAGGCTACAACAGCGACACCGACAACATCAACGGCATGACCAACTTCTGGTGGGGACGTAACGACGACCTGGAGGTAAGGGACGCTACCAGGGATTGGGACAAGATTGACGCTATGTACGCAGAGTACGACAAGATTAAGATTCCTTATCAGTACGGCCTGTTCGTGCCTGAGGTGGATTCCATCGAGGGACAGATTTCAAACATCAACGAGGTACACACCAACTACATGAAGCAGATCGCGTTCGGTAAGTACTCCGGAACCGCTGAGGAGATTGTAGCTGAGTACCAGGCTGCCCTGGAAGCCGCCGGCATCAATGAGGTCACAGAGGAGCTGCAGAGACAGATCAGCGAAGTGTATCAATAAGCCGGATATGCTGAAAGCAGAGGGGATTCCTCTGCCAAAGCCGGAACGGAATGCAAAATGTACATGGGAGGGAGCGCCGAAGCCGAGAGGGGGAGGTGCTCCCTTTTTGGCGAACATGTAGCAAAGTCCCTGTTCTTGTCATTTCTGCCATGATATGGTATACTTCATTTGAAACCGGTATCAGCAAGTATCTGTTTTAAAAGAGGTACTATGAAGTTATAAGATTGCGATGGAATGAGAGGTTATTATGAGCACATTTGAAATCAGGGACAATTTCTATCTGGACGGAGAGCCCGTCCGGATCATCTCCGGCGCGGTGCACTATTTCCGGATCGTGCCGCAGTACTGGCGGGACAGGCTGGAGAAGCTTAAGAGTATGGGCTGCAACACGGTGGAGACCTACATCCCCTGGAACATGCACGAGCAGGAGAAGGGGCAGTTTCGCTTCCAGGGGATGCTGGACATCGAGGGATTCATCCGGCTGGCCCGGGAGCTGGGCCTGTATGTGATCGTCAGGCCCTCCCCCTACATCTGCGCGGAGTGGGAGTTCGGCGGTCTGCCCGCCTGGCTGCTCCGAGAGGACGGCATGCGGCTGCGGGTGAGCTATGGCCCCTTCCTGCGGCATGTGGAGGAGTATTACAAGGTGCTGCTCCCGAAGCTCACCCCCTGGCAGTGCACCAAGGGAGGCCCCGTCATCCTGATGCAGGTGGAGAACGAGTATGGCTATTACGCCAATGACCGCGGCTACCTGGAGGAAATCAGGAAGCTGATGCGCCGGGGCGGCGTGGAGGTGCCTTTGGTGACATCGGACGGCCCTTTCCCGGAGAGCCTGAACGGAGGGAAGCTTCCGGGCGCCTTGCCCACGGGGAACTTCGGCTCCAGGACCGAGGAGCGCTTCGGGACGCTGCGCCAGTACACGGAGGGCGGGCCTCTGATGTGCACGGAGTTCTGGGTGGGCTGGTTCGACCACTGGGGCAACGGGGGCCATATGCGGGGCAACCTGGAGGAGAGCGTAAAGGATCTGGACAAGATGCTGGAGCTGGGCCATGTGAACATCTACATGTTCGAGGGCGGCACCAATTTCGGCTTCATGAACGGCTCCAACTATTATGACGAGCTGACCCCGGACGTGACCTCCTACGACTATGACGCGGTGCTCACCGAGGACGGCCGGATTACGGAGAAGTACCGCCGCTACCGGGAAGTCATCGGGAAATACGCTGTGCTGCCGGAGATGGAGTTCTCCACGGAAATCCGCAGGAAATCATACGGTACGCTGGAGGCCTGCGAAAAGGTGAGCCTGGTGTCCACTTTGGACAGCATCAGCAAAGGGACGGAGAGCGTCTGGCCCCAGTCCATGGAGCGTCTGGGCCAGAACTACGGCTACATCCTTTACCGCACCACGCTGCACACGGAGGAGAACCTGGAAAAAATCAGGCTCTGGGGTGCAAACGACAGGGCGGACATCCTGCTGGATGACAAGCTTGTAGCCACATTGTACGACAGGGAGCTTCTGAAGGAGCGGGAGCTGAACCTGCCAGCCCGGCGGGACGCCAGGCTGGACATCCTCATGGAGAACATGGGCCGGGTGAACTTCGGCCCCTACATGGAGCGCCAGCGCAAGGGCATCGACCAGTGCGTGCAGATCAACGGGCATATGCACAACCACTGGGTGCAGTATCCGCTGCCCCTGGACAATGTGGACAAGGTGGACTTTGACCGGGAGTATCTGCCCGGCACGCCGGCGTTCTACCGTTTCGTCTTCAACGTGGAGGAGATCGGGGACACCTTCCTTGACTTCGAAGGATGGGGGAAGGGCTGCGCCTTCGTGAACGGATTTAATATAGGAAGATTCTGGGAGATAGGGCCTCAGAAGCGGCTCTACATCCCCGGCCCCCTGCTGAGAGAGGGGGAGAACGAAATCATCCTCTTCGAGACGGAGGGGAAGGCCCCGGGCACCATCGCGCTGCAAGGCGAGCCGGACATAGGATGACGGAGACGAATGGCCATGCCGGGCATCGACATGGCCGCACAGGGATGATGATTATGGAGATTGGTTGAAAGAAAACGGTGCGGCCCTCTCGGGGCCGCACCGTTTCATTCCTGAATTCGGACCAAATGAGAATAATTCAGACTGCCATTATTTCAGGGGCTTCGCGCCGGCCTTTTCCTGGGCGGCTTCCAGAGCACGTCTGAAACGGCTCTTCTTCTTGGCGGGAGGCGCCTCGACCTTGCCGTGGAGCCCCCGGACGCTGAGTACGTAGATGCCGCTGACTACAGCCTTGACCTCCTTCTTCACGGGCACGGAATCGAAGATTTTCTCATCGCAGATCAGGGACATGATCTGGGGCCCCACCTTGACCTTGACGATGGGGAGCTTGGAGCGGCGCATGAGCTTCGGCGTCTGGTCTAAGACCATCTGGGGCAGCCCCGCGTCCTTGAGCCGCATCCGTTTCTTGTCGATGATCAGCATCGAGACGGTCTGCTTGTTGGCCTCCAGCATCTCCTGCTGTTCGGCCTGCTTCTTCTGGGCTTTCCTTCCGAGGAAATACAGCACGGCGATTAGCGCGGCCAGCACCGCGACCACGATCAATACAATTATCCATGGGTTCATAAACAATGGGCCTCCTTGCGTAAGATTGTCTTTTTGTTACTGCTCACGGCTTCGCCGCTCACAGCAACATGATGCACACAAAATGAGCAAAGTACGCTCATTTTGGCGCTTGCTGTCTCGTGATTTTCGTGCATAATGCGCACGAAAACACTTCGCGGAGGCACCTGTGAACAGTAACGTCTTTTTGTCTGTTTTTCATTTTAGCACAGATAGCTATGGATAAGCAACTAAATATGTGGTATAATTCAAAATTAAGGCTATAGTCTGTAATGGGCCAGCGCCTGTGACCGACGCATACCGGCCATGTGCTCCGGAGGGGCAGAGGCGGCCGCGGGAGGGCGGGGCTTACGGGCTGTACGGAAAGTAAACGAAATCAGCGCGCGGGACGCGCGGAAATGAGGAAATTATGGAATTGACAGACATTAAAGAGCTTTACCGCAACCGCGGTGAGTACATTGGCAGGGAAGTGACCATTGGAGGCTGGGTCAGGAGCAACCGGGATTCCAAGAATTTCGGATTCCTGATGATCAACGACGGAACCTTTTTCGAGCCTCTGCAGGTGGTGTATGGGGACAGGCTTGCCAATTTCCAGGAGCTGTGCAGGACCAATGTGGGCGCTGCTCTGATTATAAGAGGTAGGATCGTGGAGACGCCGAACGCCAAGCAGCCCTTTGAGATGCAGGCGCTGGAGGCAGTGGTGGAGGGGCCGTCCTCGGCGGATTATCCTTTGCAGAAGAAGCGGCATACTTTCGAGTACCTGCGCACCATATCCCACCTGCGCCCCAGGACCAATACATTCCAGGCAGTGTTCCGGGTGCGCTCGCTGATTGCCTACGCCATCCACAGCTTTTTCATGGAGAGGGGATTCGTGTATGTGCATACGCCCCTGATCACGGGCAGCGACTGCGAGGGCGCGGGGGAGATGTTCCAGGTGACCACCATGGATCTGAACAATATTCCGAAGACAGAGGACGGCCAGGTGGACTTTTCCCAGGATTTCTTCGGAAAATCCACCAATCTGACGGTAAGCGGCCAGCTGAATGTAGAAACGTACGCGTTTGCTTTTAAAAACGTATATACTTTCGGCCCCACCTTCCGGGCGGAGAATTCCAACACCACCCGCCACGCGGCGGAGTTCTGGATGATCGAGCCGGAGATGGCCTTCGCCGATTTGAAGGACGACATGCTGCTGGCGGAGAGCATGCTGAAGTACATCATCCGGTTTGTGTGTGAGAACGCGCCGGAGGAGATGGCTTTCTTCAACCAGTTTGTGGACAAGGGGCTGTTGGAGCGCCTTAGATCTGTGGCGAGCTCCGATTTCGCCCATGTGACCTACACCGAGGCCATCGATATCCTGTCGAAGCACAATGAGGCCTTCGACTACAAGGTGAGCTGGGGCTGCGATCTGCAGACGGAGCATGAGCGTTACCTCACGGAGGAAGTGTTCAAGCGCCCGGTTTTCGTGACGGATTACCCCAAGGAAATCAAGGCGTTCTATATGAAGCTGAACGAGGACGGCAAGACGGTGGCGGCCATGGACTGCCTGGTGCCCGGCATAGGGGAAATCATCGGCGGCAGCCAGAGGGAGGATAAGCTGGAGCTTCTGGAGAAGCGGATGGAGGAGCTCGGGCTGAACAAGGAGGACTACGGCTTCTATCTGGATCTGCGGAGGTTCGGCTCCGTGCGGCACGCGGGCTTCGGCCTGGGCTTCGAGCGCTGCGTGATGTACCTGACCGGCATGGGGAATATCCGGGATGTGGTGCCATTCCCCAGAACGGTGAAGAACTGCGATTTATAATATCTTAAGGTTTTAGAGGATGAAAAAAGCCACGGAATGTGGTATGATGTTGACACGCAAGAGCATCATGTCAAAATTTGATTCCATGTGCGCTGAAGCGCACGAAAGCAGGGTATGCCGGGTTTATGAGAAAAAGACTGAAAACATTTCTGAATTTTATACTAATCGGAGGCCTGACGGCTGTGCTGCTGGGGACAGGCATCTCGCAGTCTCTGACAGCGGAGGCTACCAGTGTCGGCGAAGTGCAGGGCCAGATCAATCAGCATACGAATGACCTGAACAATGCCAATAATAAAGTCACGGCCCTGGAGACCCAGCAGGAGATTCTGCAGGAGCAGATTGACGATTTCAACGCGGAGCTGAGCAATACCATGGCCAGCATCGGGGTCATGGAGGATCAGCTTGCCGCCAAGGAGAGCGAGCTTGCCGCCAAGGAGAATGAAATCGCCGCCAAGGAGGAAGAAATCGTCCAGAAAGAGCTGCAGATTGAGCAGACCCAGGCGGAGTACGACGCCGCTGTAGTCAGAGAGGAGACCCAGCGGGAGAATATGGCCATCTGCGCCCGGATGATTTATGAGCGCGGGGAGGAGTCCTATCTGGACGCGCTGTTGGCGGGAAAGGGCCTGGCGGATATCCTGAACCAGATGGACCGTCTGGAGAAAGTAAGCGAATACGAGAACGAGGTATTGGAGGAATACATCACGGTAAAGAACCAGGTGCATGACCTGTGGGATTTGCTGGTGGAAGAAAAGGCGACGCTGGAGGACGACAAGGTGCGGCTGGTGGCGGACAGAGAGCAGCTGGCATCGGACAAGCAGCAGCTGGAGGCGGACAAGGCGGGACTGCAGCAGCAGAAGTCCTATCTGGACGGCATGCTGGCGAAGAAGAAGCAGGAATCCGCCAACTACGACGAGGAAATCAGGCAGGCCAGGGCTGCCGCCGCCACGGCAAAGGAGCTTTTGAAGCAGGATCAGGAGGCGCTCAGAAAGCTGCAGAGCGGCAATGCAGGCACCGGTACTGCGGGGAACGGCGGCAATGCAGGCAGCGCGGGAGGCGGGACTTCCTCCGGAGGCGGGACATCCGCGCCCTCTGCACCTGCGGGCGGAGGCGGCAGCGGCCTGGGGCAGCAGGTGGCAAACTATGCCTGTCAGTTCGTGGGCAATCCCTATGTGATGGGCGGCACCAGCCTGACGGGCGGGGCGGACTGCTCCGGCTTCGTCTACCGTGTATATGCCGACTTCGGCTATCAGCTTCCCAGGACCTCCTATCAGCAGGAGAACGCCGGCGTGGGAGTGAGCTATGAGAACGCCCAGCCCGGGGATATTGTCTGCTATACCGGCCATGTGGGGCTGTATATCGGCAATGGGCAGATAGTCCATGCCAGCAACAGCGCCCCCTACCCCACAGGAGGCATCAAAATCAGCAACGCCCAGTACAGGACCATCGTGGCGGTTCGCAGAATCGTCAACTAACAAGAGGGGGACCGGATTTTCGCGTAAAGAAAATCCGATAGGAGAGAAGATGGAGAAAGAGGATATCGAGGGGTTACTGAAAGAAATCCCCGGTAAGACCTGTGTATATTACAGGAATCTGGTCACTGGCGCTACAATCGGCATCAGAGAGCGGACTCCTATGATGGCGGCCAGCGTCATCAAAATTCCCATTTTGGTGGAGGCTTTCCGCCAGATCAGGACGGGAGAACATGCGAAAGAAGAGAAATATGTGCTGCAGGAGGGAGATAAAAGGCCCTCCTGTGGCTGTTTGAATCGGATGCATGCGGGGCTGGAAGTGACCTATGAGGATCTCTGTAATCTCATGATCATCCTGAGCGATAATTCCGCCACCAATATCCTGATCAGGCTTCTGGGCGGGATGGACAGGATTAATGAGGATCTGCGCGGCATGGGCTATGAGACGCTGCAGGTGAACAGGCTGCTCTTCGATAAGGAGGCCTCCGACAGGGGCGTCCAGAACTATGTGACCGCAGTGGAGATTGCGGATATGCTGGAGAAGATGTACCGGGGACAGATGGTGGATTCGGAGGCGTCAGCGGACATGCTGGATATTTTAAAGGCCCAGAGGCTGAATGGGAAATTCCCGTTCCGTTTCCGGGACGGAATCGTGATGGCTCACAAGACGGGGGAGGATGACGGAATCACCCACGATGTGGGCATTCTCTATGCAAGGGAGCCTTTTGTGCTGTGCTGCATGGGGAATGAGACGGACTGTCCGGCCTTTAACAGGTTCATGCAGGATATCGCCTGGCAGCTCTGCCAGGGAAGCGTGTAGAGATGTTCTGAGACGGCAGGAGGGCGCGGCGTACAACTCTTTGGTATGTGAGTTAAAGCGCCTGAGGGCGGCGGAATGCGAGGAATTATGAAAGCGATTGCAGGAAAGACGATAGTGTCTCTGCGGGAGCGGCCATCCTCCCGTATGACACTGGATGACGAGCTTCTGTACGGCATGGTGGTGGAGGTGTTGGAGGAGACGGCGGACGCGGAAGAGGGAGAAAGGACTCCGTGGATGTCCGTGCGCACACCTTACCGGTATACCGGATACTGTAAAAAGGAAGACTTGATATTGGATGAAAGCCGCGTGAAGGCATGGGAGGGCGGACAGCTGTGCGTGGTCATGCAAAGGTACGCGGACGTCCTTTCCGAGCCGCGGGTACAGGGCGTGTGCATGGAGTCCGTGACCAGAGGCGGCAGGCTGCTGGCGCACAGAGAGCAGGACACAGGGGAAAAGGGCTGGGTCTGTGTAGAGCTGGCGGACGGCAGGCGGGGCTACACAAAGGAGAAATTTCTTGGCTCCTATTACGAAACGCAGTTCACCACAGACGAGAACGCTTTCCGCGAGAGGCTGGTGGAGATGGCAAGAGGGTATCTGGGCACCCAGTACCGCTGGGGCGGAAAGAGCACTCTGGGCATAGACTGCTCGGGCCTGACCAGTATGTGCTATATGCTCTGCGGGGTCTATATCTACCGAAACGCCGGATATGTGGACACTTTCGCGCTGCATGAGATTCCCATGGAGGAAAAAAAGCCGGGAGACCTGCTGTATTTTCCAGGGCACATCGCTATGTATATCGGAGATGACAGGTATATCCATTCCACCGGGAGAGATGGAGACGACGGCGTAGTCATAAACAGCCTGAATCCTGCCCATGAGGACTTCAGGGAGGATTTACTCCGGCAGCTGGAGCGGGTGGGGAGTATTTTTGTATGATTCCCATAAGGATTGACGGTTTCGCAGAGGATAGTGGGATTGCTGAATTGGGATATATACTGCATAACGCTGAATGCTGCCTGATGTAATCATGCGATTGAACCAGTCAGCGTTATGCAGTCTGGTTTCATGGCAAGTGAAATCGTTAAGCAGTATAAGTAAGAGGAAATGAGGTTTGATGTCCATGAAGATAATTATTGCCGGCAATGGCAAGATGGGGGCTGCGCTGACCCGTCAGCTGGCCGCCGAGGGGGATGACCTGACATTGATCGATTCCAATCTGAATGTACTGGAATCCAGCGAGGAGCGCTATGACATCATGGTGGTGCACGGGAACTGCGCCTCCATGGAGGTGCTGCTGCAGGCGGGGGTAAAGGACGCGGATCTGCTGATTGCCATGGCGGGGGCGGACGAGGTGAACCTGCTGTGCTGCATGACGGCCCACGGCCTGAATGCCAATATCCACACCATCGCCAGGGTGTGCAATCCGGAATATACCAACCAGGTCTATGTCATGCGCAATATGTTCGCCCTGTCCATGGTAGTGAACCCGGAGAGGCAGGCGGCCACGGAGATGGAGCGCCTTCTGAAATACCCGGGCTTCCTCAAGCGTGACACTTTCACCAAGGGGCGGGTGGAAATCGTGGAGCTGCGGATAGACGGCCGCAGCAAGCTCAAAGATGTGGCCCTGAATGATATGGACAGCATCGTGAAATGTAAGACCCTGGTCTGCGCCGTGCTGCGGGACGGCAAGGCGGTGGCGCCGGGCGGCAATTTCGTGCTCCGGGAGGGGGACCGCATCTATGTGACGGCTTTCACCAATACCCTGACTATCTTGCTGAAGAACTTGGGGATAGTCACCCATAAAGTAAAGCGGGTGATGCTGTGCGGCGGAGGGCGCGTCAGCTACTATCTGGCCAAGCAGCTCCAGAACAGCGGCATCCAGGTACAGATTGTGGAGCAGAATCCGGGCCGCTGCAGACAGATGGCCACCATGCTTCCCTCCGCCTGTATCATACAGGGGGATTCCAGCAGCCAGTTCCTGCTGGAGAGCGAGGGCATTTCCGGATGTGACGCGCTGGCTACACTGACAGGAATGGACGAACTGAATATGATTATCTCCCTCTACGGCATCCGCTGCGGCGTCCCGCAGGTGATCACGAAGCTGGGGCATATTGAAAATACGGATCTTTTGGGCAATCTGTCCCTGGGCAGCGTCATCAGCCCCAAGGAGCTGTGCTGCAATACCATCGTACAGTATGTGAGAGCCATGAAGAACCAGACGGGCGCGGCCCTGACGGTGCACACCATAGCGGACGGACAGGCGGAGGCCATGGAGTTCCATGCAGACGAGGGGACGCGCAACTGCGGCAAGCCCCTGAAGACCCTGAAGCTGAAAAAGGGCGTGCTGGTTGTGTGCATTTCCAAAGGGGCCAAGATGGAAATTCCGAACGGCGATTCGTACTTTAATGTAGGTGATATCGTCTATGTCGTCACCGGCAGGGAGAGGACTATTTACCAGCTGAACGATATTTTTGAATAAAATGATTTCGGGCAAGGATGGGTTGAAAAGTAGACATGAACTATAAGATGATGGGGAAATTTATCGGCAGGATTCTCCTGGTGGAAGCCGTATTTATGGTACCGGCGATGCTGATAAGCCTGTGGGAGAGGGAATTTGCCGCGGTGACGGCTTTCATGTGGAGCCTGGGGGCGCTCCTTGTGGCGGCAGGGGGGCTATCATGGTTCGGCAGGGGCTCCCAGAAAAAATTCTACGCCAAGGAGGGGCTGGCCTGCGTGGGCCTGAGCTGGATCGCCATGAGCCTGTTGGGCTGTCTGCCCTTTTTCCTCTCCGGAGTGATGCCCAACTACATTGACGCGCTCTTTGAAATCGTGTCGGGCTTTACCACCACCGGAGCCTCCATCCTGCCGGCGGTGGAGGATGTGCCCAGGGGAATCCTGTATTGGAGGAGCTTCAGCCATTGGCTGGGGGGCATGGGGGTGCTGGTGTTCCTGCTGGCCATCTCCTCCTCGGGGGGCAACGGTTTTACCATGCATCTGCTGCGGGCGGAGAGCCCGGGCCCTAACGTGGGAAAGCTCGTGCCCAAGATGCGCAAGACGGCCACGATTCTGTATCTGATTTATATCCTGCTGACAGTGCTGGACGTGATATTCCTGCTGCTGGGGGACATGCCCCTGTTCGAGGCGGTGTGCACGGCGTTCGGAACCGTGGGGACGGGAGGCTTTGGGGTCAAGAATGACAGCATGGCCGGCTACAGCCCCTATATCCAGAATGTCTGCACAGTGTTCATGCTGCTGTGCGGGGTGAACTTCAGCTGCTATTATCTGCTCCTGGTGAAACAGGTGAAGAGCGTGCTGAAGGATGAGGAGCTGCGGCTGTATCTGGGAGTGGTATTGGGCAGCATCCTGATTATCGTATGGAATCTGAGGGGGTTCTACGCCACTTTGGAGGAGACCGTGCGGCATGCCTCTTTCCAGGTGGCGACCATCATGACCACCACGGGATTTGCCACCACGGACTATGAACTTTGGCCGGGGCTGTCCAAGGCCATTTTGCTGAGCCTGATGATTCTGGGGGCCAGCGCGGGCAGCACGGGCGGCGGCTTCAAATGCGGCCGGGCGCTGCTGGTGGCGAAGAGCCTGCACAGGAGCGTGCGCCAGGTGGTGCATCCCCAGAAAGTGCAGGTGGTGCGGCTCAACGGCCATGCGGTGGACGAGAAGATACTGCAGAATACCAATGCCTATCTGGCAGCATACATGATTGCGATTATACTGAGCTTTCTGCTGATTTCAGTGGACGGCTTTTCCATCACCAGCAATCTGTCGGCGGTACTGGCCTGCTTCAACAATATCGGACCCGGCTTCGATGCGGTGGGGCCGACTTGTAACTATGGAGCTTACAGTGATTTCTCCAAGATTGTGCTCACATGGGATATGCTGGCGGGAAGACTGGAGATTTTCCCCATGCTGATACTGTTGAGCAGGTCCACATGGAAGCATCGCTAAGAGAAAAATCGTAAAGAGCGATGACTGTTTTTCCGATTTCTATTGCTATTCGCCGGGAATGGCTTTACACTGGATTTACAGAGAATGGTTTCAAAACGGAAAGAGCATAAGGAGGGCAAAAAATGGTAAAACTGACACCACCCATGGGATGGAATTCCTGGAACACTTTTGGGGCGAACATCAATGAGCAGCTGATTTTCGACACGGCGGACGCCATGGTGGAAAAAGGCCTGCCGGAGAAAGGCTACGAGTACCTGGTCATTGACGACTGCTGGTCGCTGAAAGAGAGGGACGCCAAAGAGCGCCTGGTGGCGGATCCTGAGAAGTTCCCCCAGGGCATGAAAGCAGTGGCGGATTATGTGCATTCCAAAGGGCTTAAGTTCGGCATGTATTCCTGCGCGGGGAATCTGACCTGTGCCGGATATCCGGGCAGCTTTGAGCACGAGTTCATAGACGCGGAGACTTTCGCGGAGTGGGGCGTGGACTTCCTGAAGTATGACTACTGCTACCACAGCCCCATCATCCCCGGAAAGTACTTGTACCGGCGCATGGGGCTTGCCCTGGAGAACTGCGGACGGGACATCCTGTTCTCCGCCTGTTCCTGGGGCGTGGACGAGACCCATGAATGGATCAAGACCACAGGGGCGTCCATGTGGCGTTCCACAGGGGATATCTTTGATTCCTGGGACTCCGTCAAGACATTGACCCGCCAGCAGGAAAAGCTGCATCCCTACAATGGCGTGGGCTGCTTCAATGATATGGACATGCTGATAGTGGGCATGTACGGCAAGGGAAATGTGGGGCTGAAAGGCTGTACGGATGTCCAGTACAAGACCCATTTCTCCATCTGGGCTTTCATGGGCTCTCCCCTGATGATCGGCTGCGATATCCGAGATATGAGCGAAGAGGCGCTGAACATATTGGGCAATGAGGAAATCATCCGCATCAATCAGGACAGGCTCTGCCGCCAGCCGGTGAAGCTGGCGGGCACATGGCCGGGCGAGGATCTGCTTCTGTATTCCAGGCAGCTGGAGAACGGAGATTTGTGCATCGGAATGTTCAACTTAAGCGAGGAGAAGGCAGTGGCCAGGCTGAACCTGGATGAAGTGGGGCTTCCTTTCAGCACAGGCAGGACCCTGGAGGCGACGGAGCTCTGGACGGGTGACAAAGTGGAAGTGAAGAACGCCACCATGATCAGGGAGCTGGCGCCCTTTGACTGCGCCATGATACGCGCCAAGGTGGTCAGCCTGTGAGAAGCGGCTGTGAGGAGTGCGGGAAAGCGCTTACCTTTAATGAAATCGGCGCCTATAAAAAATTCGTAAACCGCGGAAGCACAAGTTTCTTGTGCAGGACATGCCTTGCGGCGAAGCTGGATGTGTCGGTGGAGGAGATTGACAGGAAGATTGAGCAGTTTAAGGCGCAGGGATGTACCCTGTTCGTGTAGATTGAAAACGGGGCTTGGCCGGAACGGTCAGGCCCTTTTTCAGGAATGGAACGGATAGACGACAGGAAAATGCGGCGTGCGGCTGCGCACGAGAAGACGGAGGACAAATGAAGAGAGAGTACGGACGGAGTGGAAAACGAATGGTGATTTGAAAGAAAGGGAAAAGGAGGCGGCAGTTATCTGCCAGGATTTTTCGGCATTTTGCGGTTATATCATCCAAAATAAGGTGAAGCTGGCCTCCAGAACGGGAAATATCGGAAAGAAAGACTGCTTTGCCATAAATCAGCTTTTACATGGTATCCGCTCATCAGTTTTTTCTATTATACGGCGTTAAATTTCAAAATCCTGGAAACGAATGCAGCGGGCTGCATTGGAAGATGGCGGGTGAGAACGCTGGTGAGAAATCGAGGCGCGGCCCTTATTGGAAATCGTGTCCGACATCTATGAAAATACAGAGCTGGGAGAGGCGGAGGAACTGTCGGACAGCGGTAGAAATACGGCGGCAGAGCGTGTCTATCAGGCTTATATCGATACATTCCTGCAAGGGGAGGAGGAAAAGCTGTCGGAGATATTTGAGGATGCGGCTGCATCGGACACAAGGCAGACAATCGATTTCCAGGTATCGGTAAGGCACACGGACTGCGTCCGGGTCATCGCCTTTTTTCGTTTACAGTGGGGACAGGGATGATGAAAAGGACATACATGCATCCGGAAGCTCTGATTCGGGAGGAGCATGCCGCGCTTACCGGACGGCAGAGCCCCTGCCAGAAAGAAGCCGCGGATACGCTGCGCCGGGAGATGGAGAGGGTCATCCTGGAGAATCCGGAGAGAATGTTTCTGTCTTTCTCCCATAGGATATCATCAGGCCTCTGGCGAAGGTATACCCGGCCCCGGGATGGGAGGAAAAGTAGTCCGCAATCTTCCTGTCCCGGCGGCAGCAGGCTTCGGCCTCCGGGCGCGACAGGCCGTGGGTCAGCAGATGGAGGATCAGGCCCTCCTCCGCCTCCGGATCCCTGCAGGATGCCCAATTGTTGGACTGGATGAAATCCTCTTTGGCTTCCTCATAGTTCTCAAGCTTCGGGGTGACGAACTCTACCTTGTCATTCATCCTGACGTCCACGTCCACGAGACCCAGTTTCTGCATGATATGCGCGGCCTTGATGGCGGCGGAATAATCCCGTCCCTGCATGGCAAGCTCGGTCTGCCACTTCTTCTCCAGGCCTTCATGGCGGCACAGCTCCTGATAGTCCATGCCGTCCACATACAGCCCGCAGCTTTCGAATTCCCTGTTCACATCCACACAGACCACATATGCGCCTGGCTTTGCGAAGGAGACCATCTTACGGAGGAAAGCTTCGGGGTCGTCTATGTGCCTGAGGACTGCCTGGCATATCACCAGGTCGTATTGGCTTTCCGCGGAGTGTTCGCAGACATTCTTGCAGAGGAAGTCTGCTTTCAGGTTCTGCCTGGCAAAAAGCTGTTTTCCCTCCTGGATTAGGTTTTCCGCAAAGTCGATTCCCGTGTAGGCGCTTCCCTCCGGCAGGAAAGGGAGGAACAGCAGCCCTAAGAAGCCGTATCCGCACCCGCAGTCCAGCATGGAGACGGGCTCGCGGATGTTCCACACCTGTGAGACCAGGAAACGGGCATAGTCCTCGTTCCAGAACCGTTTCCGCGTCCGCAGGAGATAGTCCAGCCGATGGTTCCAGAAATCTTTCGTGCCGGACTGCTCCGGGGCGTACCCTTCCCCGTCCAGGGGCTTCAGGCCCAGCAGCTGGTCTGTGGACACCTGGAAATATTCCGCCAGCGATGGCAGCACGGAGATGTCGGGCATGGTGGCCTGCGTCTCCCATTTGCTGATTGTCTGGAAGGATACGCCCATGGCGTCCGCCAGTTCCTGCTGGGTCAGCCTTTTCTGTCTCCGTAAATCCGCAATGCGTAAGTGAATTGTGCTCATATGTGTCCTCCTTGTAAAATGTGGCGTCTGTTGTGTTGCTTTCCTGTATTATATCAGGAATTCCGGCTGTTGTATTCAGATGAGACGGAGAATCGGTTCTCTGATGGGGAGAGTGGAGAGGGGACGCGGCAGGACTGGGGCGGAAGGTGGACGCGCGGGCGAATAACTGATTGTGAAATTCCGTAGGATAAGGTATAATAGCCTTGTCTGCCGGACTTATGGCGGCGGTTCCGAGAGGATGAACAGGGCATGGCGGGGAGATTCTGCTGGTGGGCATCAGTTATTCGAAAGAGGCTCCCGCCGGGAAAAGGCTGCACATTGCAGAATAGAGAGTTGAGAGGGATGGATGAGACGGAAAACCGTGATAAGAGGTTGGAGGAGGTGCAGTGATGAAAAAACCATTGCCGATAGGAGTAGATAATTTTGAAAGGGTAATAAAAGACGGATATTGTTATATCGATAAAACTATGTTGATAAAACAATTGCTAGACTTCAAGGGAGGAGTGAACCTGTTCACCCGCCCCAGGCGCTTCGGCAAGACGCTGAACCTCAGCATGCTCCGGTACTTTTTTGAGGATACCGGAGATGCGGAAAAGAATGCGCGGAACAGGGCGCTTTTTCAGGGCCTGAAAATCATGGAGGCCGGGGAAGAATATACGAATCAGTGCGGGAGCTGTCCTGTGCTCAACCTGACGCTGAAATCGGCGAAACAGGAAGATTACGACACTGCCTGCTACATGATACGGTCTGAGATTGCATCTGAATTTGACAGGCACAGGAATATAGTGGAACAGGGCAGGGAATGTCTGGCGCCCCATGAGTATGAGCAGTACTTGAGCATCGCGGAAGAGAGGGCGGACGAAAAGCTGCTGAGGAGCTCGCTGAAGCTGTTCTGCAGATGTATGTTCAAGATTACGGGGAAAAATACTATCCTGCTCATCGACGAGTACGATGTGCCGTTGGAGAATGCGTATTTTTGCGGATTTTACAGGGAGATGGTGGGTCTCGTCCGCTCGCTGTTCGAGGCGGGGCTGAAGACCAATGACTATCTGCAGTTTGCGGTGATTACAGGCTGTCTGCGGGTTTCAAAAGAAAGCATTTTTACTGGCTTAAATCATTTGAACATTATCTCTGTTCTGGACAAGAAATATAGTGAGCATTTTGGGTTCATAGAATCTGAGGTGCTGCAGATTATGGCTTATTATGGGGTGGAAAGCCGTTTCCCGACTATGAAACAATGGTATGACGGATATATGTTTGGGAATACAGAGGTCTATAATCCGTGGAGCGTCATTAAATTTCTGTATGATTTAGACGCAGATATCAATGCTTTCCCGCGCCCCTATTGGATCAACACCAGCTCCAATGATATCATAAAGGACATGATAGCCAAGGCTGACCGTGAGGTACAGGGGCAGATTGAGACGCTTTTAAAAGGCGGAACCCTGGAGATACAGGTGCATGAAGAGGTCACTTATGGGGATATGCAGGCCAGAGGCGAGAATCTGTGGAATTTCCTCTATTTCACCGGATATTTGACGAAAAAAAGTGAGAATTTCAGCGATTCATCGGTCTTTCTGCAGGTGCGCATCCCCAATACGGAAGTGAAGACAATCTATCAGAGCACGATTCTGGGGTGGTTCCGAAAGAGGATAGAGAAGCAGGATTTCCAGGACTTGTACCGGGCCATGGAGGACGGGGACGCGGAAAAGATGGGGGAAATCTTAAGCGGCCAGCTTTTCTCCACCATCAGCTTCTACGACAACACGGAAGAAAAGCATTCCGCGGAGAACTTCTATCACGGATTCCTGGCCGGAATCCTAAGCCAGAGCCAGGATTACCTGGTGAAGTCCAATCGGGAATCGGGTAATGGGCGTTCGGACATTTGCGTGAGAAGCCCGTCCCTGCGGGGGAAGGCATTTGTGCTGGAACTAAAGGTCTCGGACAGCATCCATGACCTGGAGACCGATGCGGAAAAGGCCCTCCGGCAGGTGTACGATAAAAAGTACATGGAAGAACTGCAGACGGAAGGATACCGGAAAATCGGCTGCTATGGAATTTCCTTTTACCGGAAAGACTGCGAGGTGCGGTTGGGGAAACGGGCGGATTAAGTGCAGATATGGCGGAATGGCTGTGAGGAGATTCTGCCTGGAATGCAGGAAGCGTTCGGGAGGGAGGACGGACGATGGGAGTTTATTTGAATCCGGGTAACAGTGGATTTGTCAGAATCCGGAACGGTGTCTATGTGGACAAATCAGGGTTGATAAGGCTGGTCAATCAGACACTGGATACACCCAGGTGTCTGACCTGTATCAGCAGACCGCGCCGTTTCGGGAAATCGTTCGCGGCCAAAATGTTATGTGCCTATTATGACAAGACCTGTGATTCGTCGCAGCTGTTCGGGGATTTGTCCATTGCCTGTGATGCGGGGTACCGGGAGCATCTGAATCAGCATGACGTGATTTACCTGGATATGACAGGAATCATCGGAGAAGCGGCGGCAGGCGACAGGGTGGCCTATGTGAAGAGAACTGTAGTCCGCGAATTGAAAGAACAGTATCCGCAGCTGGAGGTGGTGGAAGGATTCGTGGCAACGCTGGCCAATGCGGTAGAGATAACAGGGAATAAATTCATCATGATTATCGCATTCCCAATGAGGAGATTCGGCTGGAATTCGCCCAGGCTATCCGGCAGGTGAAATGGGACGATACCCTCAGACGGGTCAGGGAGAGCGGGCAGCTGATTGCGGATACTGTCCATGGGGAGGAAGAGGCTCCCGCCGGAAAAAGGCAGCATCATTGCAGGATAGAGAGATTTGAGGGGAATGGGTGAGACATCGGAGAAAATATGGATAACGATGGAATAGAGAACTTATTAAAAACAGTATGTGAAAGAAGAAAAAAACATATGGCCCAGGAGACTCCGGCCTACAACATTCTGGCTGCGATTGGTGAAGAACGTGATGAGACGCATGTTCATTCTAAAATCATATATTTTCTGTTGGACAGGACTTATGACGAAGATGGGGAAAATGATTTTCTGAAATTTTTCTTGCGGGAGATTCAGATACCTGAGCAATATATCGGTGGCCCATGGCGGGTGTGCCGGGAGCAGGCCTTTGAGGAGGGAAGGATAGACTTTGTAATGGAATCCGAGAAGTTCTGTGCGGCGATTGAGATGAAGATTGATGCCGGGGACGGGGAGAGACAGCTGGAGCGATATGATATGTTCTGCAGGAAAAAAGGAAAGGCGTACCGCATATATTATCTGACATTAAATGGGAGCGCGCCGGACAGACAGAGCGTAGGCGGTATGGACAGGCAAAGGCTTTTCCTGATCAGCTTTCGGAAGGAAATCCTGGACTGGCTTCAAAGGTGCATGGACACGGCCAGGGAAGGCAGCTGCAGATACACTTTTTTGAAACAATATGATGCGGCGGTCAGGCATATGACTGGCTGGGGTGACGAGGGGATGGACGTGAAGGATTTACTGGCGAGTACGGAAATGGCAAAAGCGGCATTGCTCATCAGGGACAGTTTTGAGAAAAAGATGGAAGAGGTCACCGAGGATTTGTTTCGGAATGTGGGGGATGTTTTAAAAAAGAAAAGCCATATGGAAACAATTGTTTATTCGGATTGTGTGGATGTTTATATCGACCGGATTGAATACAGGAAAAAGACATATTGTTTTGTATTTGAGCTGGCAATAGATTATTGTCTATATGGCTGCTTTGGTTTTGTGGAGCAGTCAGAGAATAGGTTCATCCCATTGGCTGATACAGAAAAGCTGTTCCCTAAATTTTATCATACCTGGCTGGAAAGGATAAGGGCATTGGAATTGCCGAAGCTGAAGCAGAGCCCCTATACTTTATGGTATTATATTGAGAATACAAGGGGAGAGAAACTGAATTTCAAGGAGAACAGCGATTCCGTGCTGGAGCTTATAGACGAAATGGATGTACAGAGCGAGTACATAGGATTAGCTGTTTTCAAAAATGCATTGAATCCCCTGCTTCAGTATGTGTCGTGATAGCATAAATAGTTGATTGTGGAATCGAATAGGATAGGGTATAATGTGATGTAGGTGCGAAGCTGTATTTGGTGAAACGAAAGGGATGCTTGAAAGAAGATTGTGATAGATGACTGAACGAGGAGGTGTAGCGATGAAAAAACCATTGCCGATAGGAGTAGACAGTTTTTCGGATATCATTAAAACGGGATATTGCTATATAGATAAAACCATGTTTATAAAAGAGTTGTTGGATTTAAGAGGGAAAGTGAACCTGTTCACCCGCCCCAGGCGCTTCGGGAAGACGCTGAATCTCAGCATGCTCCGGTACTTTTTTGAGGATACCGGAGATGCGGAACAGAATGCGCGGAACAGGGCGCTTTTTCAGGGCCTGAAAATCATGGAGGCCGGGGAGGAATATACGAATCAGTGCGGAAGCTGTCCCGTGCTCAACCTGACGCTGAAATCGGCGAAACAGGAAGATTACGACACCGCCTGCTACATGATGCGGTCAGAAATCGCATGTGAATTTGACAGGCACAGGGCTATGGTGGAACGGGGCAGGGAATGTCTGGCTCCCAATGAGTATGAGCAGTATTTGTGCATCGCGGAAGAGAGGGCGGACGAAAGGCAGCTGCGGGGCTCGCTGAAGCTGTTCTGCAGATGTATGTTCAAGATTACGGGGAAAAATACTATCCTGTTGATCGACGAGTACGATGTACCGCTGGAGAATGCGTATTTCAGCGGATTTTACGAGGAGATGGTGGGTTTCATCCGCTCGCTGTTCGAGGCGGGGCTGAAGACCAATGACCATCTGCAGTTTGCGGTGATTACAGGCTGTCTGCGGGTCTCGAAAGAGAGTATTTTCACGGGACTGAACCATTTAAGGATTATTTCGGTGCTTGACCAGAGGTACAGCGAGCATTTTGGGTTCACGGAATCCGAGGTGCTGCAGATGATGGAATATTATGGCGTGGAGAAACGTTTTCCGACTATGAAAGAATGGTATGACGGATACACTTTTGGCGATACGGAAGTCTATAATCCATGGAGCGTCATCAATTATATGTTTGATTTGTATGCGAAGGTTGATGCTTTCCCGCGTCCCTATTGGATCAATACCAGCTCCAACGACATCATAAAGGATATGATTGCCAGAGCTGACCGTGAGGCACAGGGGCAGATTGAGACGCTTTTAAAGGGCGGGACCCTGGAGATACAGGTGCATGAAGAGGTCACTTATGGGGATATGCAGGCCAGTGGCGAGAATCTGTGGAATTTTCTCTATTTCACCGGATATTTGACGAAAAAAAGTGAAGATTTCAGCGATTCATCGGTCTTTCTGCGGGTGCGCATCCCCAATACAGAGGTGAAGACAATCTACCAGAACACGATTCTGGGGTGGTTTAGAAAGAGGATAGAGAAGCAGGATTTCCAGGACTTGTACCGGGCCATGGAAGATGGGGACGCGGAAAAGATGGGAGAAATCTTAAGCGGCCAGCTTTTTTCCACCATCAGCTTCTATGACAGCGCGGAGAACTTCTATCACGGATTCCTGGCCGGAATCCTAAGCCAGAGCCAGGATTACCTGGTGAAGTCCAATCGGGAATCGGGTAATGGGCGTTCGGACATTTGCGTGAGGAGCCCGTCCCTGCGGGGGAAGGCATTTGTGCTGGAACTAAAGGTCTCGGACAGCATCCATGACTTGGAGACCGATGCGGAAAAGGCCCTCCGGCAGGTATACGATAAAAAGTACATGGAAGAACTGCAGACGGAAGGGTACCGGAAAATCGGCTGCTATGGAATTTCCTTTTACCGGAAGGACTGCGAGGTGCGGTTGGGGAAACGGGCGGAGTAAGGTTTCAGGAGATTTTGTATTTAGGAAGTTCCAGGGCAAAACTCTGTTTTATCATTATCCATCATTCGCGTCAGAAAAGTTTGAGGCGAACTGGGAAATAGTGAAAGAACTGAGAGGAGATGACAGTATGTGCAAAGCATTGTTGCAGATTATGGAGCCTGAGATTAATAAGATTGTTGAATCTAAAGTTCAAAAATCCATTTTAAACGCTGTGAGAAGCTTCCGTGACCTGGGTGCGGACGATAAGCGAATCCAGGAGATATTGGTGAAAAATTATGAGCTTACCCCGGAAGAGGCAATCCAGTATTTATAATGGGGCTGCAGAAAAGGCTGTTAGATAAAAGGAGCATTTCCGTGCAAGGGATGCTCTTTGCCGTTTTGATGGGGGTAAGCTGATGCATGGTTCTGGATGTAGGAAATCGATGGATATGTATTATCCTGAACTGGCCCAAGGCGTGAAGCGTTTTAAAGATTAAGTTACCTCTCCAATCTCACAAACCTCGAATCCCTCGCTATTATAGGAGAGGATATAAGAAATCCGGAAGGATTAAGCGATTTGGTACGCTTTAAAACATTATCTCTGTATGAAAATAGTGCTGAAGCAATGTATGGTGAAACAGGAAGAGTGCCGTTTGATGTGCAGCCAATTGCAAACCTGACTGAACTGGAATAGCTGGATCTGGCATATCTTTACATAGAAGATGTAAGTTCTCTGGAAAATTTAAAAAGTCTACACCACATAGGCTTGATAAAAACAAATGTGAGGGACATTCTGCCATTGTCAGGTTTGGAGAATCTTGGTGAAATATCTATATATGGAAATAAGAATGAATTGGTAAAAAACAGACAGAATCTTATCTTATTTTGATAAGGCTGGAAATATGATAGTTATCGAAGAGATTCCAAATGGTCTTTGATTGAAGCGTGGCGTATAGAAATATTGAATATTTAAGTACGGCAAAATATTTGTTGAGGGGGGAGGAATATGGGAAACATATATGAAATATGTGAAAAAATAGTCACCTGCCTGCAATATGAGGATTACGATTTCCTGAATGAACACAATGCATTATGTAGGGTTTCGGAAGAAGATATAAAAAGGGTCATGCATGAATATGGAGGTCATCTTTCACCAATCCCTGATTTGGCAGATGCTATGTACATAAATAAGTATAATGATAAATCAGGGATGAAGATTGACTTGGATTTATGGATTGATGGCAAGAGAAGTGATTTGACATTGCAGGTTGAAATAAAGCTTAGTGAAAATGATAGAATCAGTGGTTATAGGATATTAGACCTTTTGGTAATGTAAGGACAGAGCTAAAAGGCTTGGGGTACTAAAAATACTTACTTCTGGAGTGAAAAAATAGGGAAGAGTACTTTTAGAGGAGAATAAATATTTTATAGATAAACCATTTTAAGAGCAAGGCATAGAAGTATGCAATAGCAAAGTTGTTGCGCCATGCCTGAGAGACTTTTTATGAGTGTGACAAAACGAAATCATTATAGTAAACGCCGTAAAGCAGACGCTCTTTTTACCGGAAGGACTGCGAGGTGCGGTTGGGGAAACGGGCGGAGTAAGGGACTTTTTCAGGTATTTTTTTGAGCAAAAGGGATTTTGGATATTGACAGCCGTTCCGGCATCTGCTACAATATCGGCAATCAAAACGAAAGGGTAAGGGGCAAAGCCATGGTCTATCTATCTGACAGCAAGGCCATCATGAACCAGCAGCAACAGCTTATTGTCAATCCGGACAATGGGCTTTTTGGAATGCGTTCATGACAGTTCCCTACCTCAATAGGCATGAACAAAACGGTCGAAAGCCCATGAAGGGTTTTCGGCCTTTTTTCATGCGCGGACCCGCATATGGAAGTTTGCCGTATGCGCCATGCGGACCGCGCGGCGAGTAGTGGAGAGGGATATCAGAGAGAAAGGATTATGATGCGATGACAGAGGCATCATACAGGTACAGCTATGTTCAGGAAGCGTCTATTGAAAAACGAAAGGCCCACATTCCCCAAAAGGGCTGTCATCACCGCAGGCATGCCCTACGGCAACAAGAACCTGCACTTTGGACATGTGGGCGGCATGTTCGTGCACGCCGATATTTTCGCCAGATTTCTGCGGGACAGAATCGGGAAGGAGAATGTCATCTTCCTCTCGGGGACGGACTGCTACGGCTCGCCCATTCAGGAGAGCTACCGGCAGCAGAAAGAAGCGGGATATGAGGGCCGGCTGGAAGATTATGTGGCCGCCAACCATGAGAGCCAGAAGAAGACATTGGAGGATTACGGAATCAGCCTGGACTTTTTCGGGGCATCGGCCCTGGGAGAGGCCGGCGAAATCCACAGGCAGATGTCCGCTGAGATTTTCCGCAGGCTTTACGAGAATGGCTATATTGAAAAGCTGTCCGTGCCGCAGTTCTATGACGAGGAGCTGGGGATATTCTTAAATGGACGCCAGGTGACAGGGAGGTGCCCCATTCCCGGCTGTACCTCGGACAAAGCGTATGCGGATGAATGTTCGCTTGGCCATCAGTTTCTGCCCTCAGAACTGATAAATCCCGTCAGCTGCCTGTCCGGCGGGAAGCCTGTGCTGCGGGAGGTGGAGAACTGGTATTTTGCGCTGGAGGACTGCATCGGCATGATGAAAGAATACAATGATTTTCTCCGAAAGAACACCCATACCAGGAAGTACCAGCTGGAGACCGTGGAGGAATTCCTGAAGAAGCCCATGCTGTATGTGCCGAAGAAATATGTGGAGAGCCTGGAGGAACTGTCGAAGCGCCTGCCGGTGCACCGCAGCGTGGACGGGGAAAGCAAGAACTCTTTCGTGTTCGAATTCGAGACCCTGGATGACCGGGATAAGGCAAAGGCCGTACTGGAGGGCATGGGGATTCATTACACTTCCGGGAAGACCCTGGTTCCGTTCCGGCTCTCCGGAAATGTGGAATGGGGCGTACCCTTTCCGGAGTGTGAGGATTTGAAGAATCTGACTTTCTGGGTGTGGCCGGAATCCCTGTGGGCGCCGATTTCTTTCACCAGGGCGTATCTGCGGCAGAGGGGGAGAGAGGAGGAGCTGGAGAAATGGTGGGGCGACGATGAGACGGAGGTGTACCAGTTCATCGGAGAGGACAATATCTATTTCTACGCCATTGCCCAGACGGGGCTGTTCACCGGGCTCCAGGCGCCCCGGGGGACGAAGCCCGATATGGAAAAGGTGCATCTGTCTACGATCATAGCGAACCGGCATCTGCTGTATCTGGACACAAAGGCCAGCAGCAGCTCTGCCATAAAGCCGCCCATGGCGGATGAGCTGTTGGATTACTATACGAAAGACCAGCTGCGCATGCATTTCATGAGCCTTGGACTGTCCTCGAAAAGTGTGGGATTCAGGCCCCAGGCGCTGATGAGGGAAGAGGAGCGCGTGGGGGTGGATATGGTGCTGAAGGACGGGAACCTGATTACGAATGTCTTCAACCGGCTGATTCGTTCCTGTTTCTATGCGGCCCAGAAGTATTACGGTGGGCGGATACCGACGGAGGAAGCGGCTGAGAGGATCCGGGAGATGGCCGAAAAGGCCGTGCTGGAGTATGAGCGGCATATGTACCATCAGGAATTCCACAGGATTTCCTATGTGCTGGACGACTTCATCCGGGAAGTGAACAAGCATTGGGTGAATCATATCAGGATTGCCGATTCCCATGGGGACGATGCCTTGAGGCGGCAGATTTTGGCGGACTGCTTCTATGCCTGCAAGGTCATGGCCGTGCTGGTGCATCCCATTGCGCCGGAGGGCTGCGAGAAGTTCCGGGAGTATATGGAAGGAGAGCATTCCATGGAAGGAGAGCATTCCATGGAAGGAGGGCATTCCATGGAAGGAGGACATTCCATGAGGATAGGGGAGGAGTTTTGGGACTGGGAGCATATCCTGGAGCCGATTTCCTATTACATCGGCGATTTGGAGCGGCATGAGCTGAAGA
Organism: Acetatifactor aquisgranensis; assembly: GCF_943193215.1. Lineage (NCBI taxonomy): Bacteria > Bacillati > Bacillota > Clostridia > Lachnospirales > Lachnospiraceae > Acetatifactor > Acetatifactor aquisgranensis. The sequence goes on from NZ_CALPDH010000005.1 coordinate 27,837, forward strand.
CGCTGGAGCCCCGGGAGGACTTTTTCAAGAAGCATGAAAGCCAGTTTGGCCAGGAGGGCTGAGAGGGGAGTGAGCGATGGGAGCAGGCCTTAGAGGTGGTGGTTCCCGGGAATATTTTGAACGTATAATTGATTGTGGAATAGAGCGGGATAGGGTATAATGCTATTAGAGAGCGGCTCGTGACAGGCATACGGTCATTTTGATTGACGAGTATGATGTGCCGTTGGAAAACGCTTATTTCAGGGGTTTTTACGGAGAGATGGTGGATTTCATCCGCTCGCTGTTCGAGTCTGCGCTGAAGACCAATGACAATCTGCAATTTGCTGTGATTACAGGTTGTCTTCGTATCTCGAAGTCTTACGAAGGAAGACTTTTAGAGACTATTTTCACAGGGCTGAATCATCTGAAAATCATTTCAGTATTGGATCAGCAATATGGTGAGCATTTCGGATTCACAGAGACAGAAGTGCTGCAGATGATGGCATATTACGGTGTGGAGAACCGTTTTCCGACTATGAAAGAATGGTATGACGGATATACATTTGGCAATACGGAAGTCTACAATCCCTGGAGCGTGATCAATTGTACCAGGCCATGGAGGAGGGGATGCGGAAAAGATGGGAGAGATCTTAAGCGGCCAGCTGTTCTCCGCCATCAGCTTCTACGACAGCACGGAAGAAAAGCATTCCGAGGAAAATTTCTATCACGGATTCCTGGCGGGGATACTAAGCCAGAGCCATTCATAGAATGATTCATCCGCTGATTCACAAAATCCATCATGTACTGAATCGTAGACGTGATATTTCCGCAGAATCGGTTTATTGTCACGATTCGCTCGCTCCCTTTGTTGAATCCTGAGAATACCGAGCATTGAATCTCCGTCTTTTTCCCACTGTAATCGTCCAGGAACAAGACTGCTCCATTTAGCAGATAGCTTTCTTCATTATAGAAGCCCATGGATTGCAGCGCCTTCTCCTTGAGCTCCTTTCCATCATTGTGTTCTGCGTAAAAAGCGCGCAGCATGGAAAGCTTCGCCGAATCGTACGCAACATCCGAGACCAGAATGTCATACTGCGTGTTCTTGCTTTTCACGCTCATTTCTATGATTTCTTCATAGGTCGCGCCGTTGGTAAATCCATCTCTTCTCATGAAAATGGAGGGGATGTTTCTGTATTTCAGGATGACCGGCTTGACAGAGGATTCCGGAATCCTGACTCTGATGACAAAGCGCTCTCTGTCCTTTATGACATATCGGATGAAAGATACCTTCATCTGCGGCCTGGGAGTCAGATGTTCATTTCAAAATCACTTCAATATCAACTTCAAAGTTACTTCAAATAAGATTCAATTTACCTTGAAGTCTGTTTGAAGTATTCCACGGTGGACTGCCAAATATACTTTCCACTGGTGATCGCCTCTAATATGGGTTAGTAAACCACAAGTTGATATTTTCTGCATATTTTTAATTTGAGATACCTGGTAAATTCATTTCCTTTTGCCTATAATTATGGATACAGCGCTGAAAAACATAGACCGGAGGAAATCGTTATGATGGAATTGGAAAAAATAGCAAAGAGAATCGCGTCCCTGCGCAGGGAGCGGGGGTACACGGGAGAGGCGCTGGCAGAGCGGCTGCAGGTCAGCCCCCAGGCCGTGTCGAAATGGGAGAACGCGAAATGCCTGCCGGAGACGGCCATTCTTCCCGCTTTGGCGGAGGCGCTGGACTGCAGCATCGACAGCCTGCTGTGCCCCAGGGAGCTTTTCATTTTGGAGGCGGAGTATACGGACGGACAGACCCGGGTGCCCGTGACCCGCTGCCTGGACAATCTGGTCCGCGACAATGGGCTGGATATCTATGTGAATGCCGCATTTATCGGCGCTTCCATGGAAAGCGACCGCCTGAAGCTCCTGACGGTGAAGTTCCAGACGCCGGAGGGAGTGGGCTTCGCCTATGCCCTGCAGGACGAGAACCTGGTTCTGGACAGGAAGAGCACAGGATTTGCGCCGGACGGGGCGCTTCGGATTGTGGGCGCCTACTATGGGAACGAGAAAGAATATTCCTCTGCCATGCAGAAAATGGAGCATTATGAATATTTTAAATGGGACAGGATACCGGTGAACCATGAGGTATTCCCCAGCAGCATCGCAAGCGATGACACGGAATACCTGACGCTGGTGTATCTGAACGCGGAGGGAATCCATGTCATCAGCTGCCCGGAAAACGATACCATTTATTACGGGGACCATGGCACCCGGCTGCTGCTCCAGGATCGTTCCAAATGCATCCTGGAACAGATAAGGCGTCTGTCCTGGGAGAATGGGAAAGAAGGGATGGAATGCCCCTGGGCGGGCGCACTCCAGGCATCCCTTGCCTACATGGGGGAGCCTTACACCTATGAGCAGGTCATGGGAATGAGCGGCTCCTGTTATCGCATCTGCTTCACCGATGTCTGGGACTACAGCTGCACGGACGCCCTTGTGGCCTTTGACTATGCCACGCCGCTCTACAGCGCCATCGGCTATGATTTCCGCATGGTGGAAAGGCTGGAAAAACCGGAGAGGAAAGCGGAGCGCCAGGCCATCATGGAGGACATCCGCCAGGGGAAACCGGTGCTGGCAATCAATCTGCGGGTGGCCGCGGAATGGGGAATCATCACAGGATATGTGGACGAGGGCAACCGTTTTCTGTGCCGCACCTATTTCGACCAGGAAATCTTCGATGCCCTGGAGGGGAAGGGAAGTCAGGGTCAGGCAGATGGCCAGGGGCAGACAAAAGGACAGTTGCCGATGGACGGAAAGGCGCAGATGAATGTCCGGAATCAGATTGACAGCCAGATGCAGGCAGACCGGCGGATGGTCTTCGAGGAGAATAAGGGGTATCTTTTCAGCGATAACTGGCCGTTTCTCATCCTGCATTTTGGAGAAAAGGGAGAGCGGAAGCCGCAGATGGATATCCTGAAGACTTCCCTGGACACGCTGATTGCTCCTTTTGAGGCGGAAGCATGCCGCGGCTACCATCAGGGAAAGGATGCCTACAGGGCATGGATAGCCGGACTTTCCAGGGAGGAGGATTTCCGGCTGGCAGACGACAGGGAGAATGTCATGAGACGGCTGACCGTAAACGACGATATGCTGGACACCCTCATAGACGCCCGGTATGCGGCGGCAGCCTGGCTGCGGGAGAACCTTTCCGTCATTCCGGAGACAGGACGGGAGCGCCTGGCGAAGATGTCGGAGAACTTCCAGACAATCGCCGACGAACTGTCCGCGTTCCGGCGCAAGGCAGGCCATGCTTCCGGGTGCGAAATTACGTACAATACCGTAAAGGCCGCCGGTGTGTCCACACCTGCGCTGCGCAAAGAGCAGATCGGCCTGCTGGAAGCGGCGCTTGTCCGGGAGGAAGAGAACTGCAGGCTTGCGAAACTGGTTCTTGAAAGCATATAGAAGAGGATGACGTTATTACGCGAAATATCATACTGTACTTTGCGCCTGTTCCCAATGGCAATCTCAAAGGAGAGATTTTTGCAGAAATATTTGGAAAAGTCTGCTGGCAGCTTACCATTCCTGCAGAGGAATTATTTACAATGGAATTCGGATTGCAGAAAACGAGGGACGGTTTCTGCGATAAAAGTCTTCGCGGTTCAAAAGGAAAACCGCGAGGGAGTGCAGTATATCACTATATTTTGGAGGAAAGGCGGTTAAAGGTATGAGGAAAAATTGGAAAGGGTGGGCGGCCATATTAGGCGGAGCCATGCTGCTGTGCAGTCCGTTTGAAGCGTTGCCGGCAAGAGCGGCGGAGAATCAGCAGCAGGTGGTGCCGCAGGAAGCGCTCCAGGCGGCGACGGATGTGCATTGGAGCGAAATAGGACAGGCAGTTTTTACCAACCCGAATGCAGAGGCGTGTGCAATGACTGTATATTTGACGCTGCCGGACGGAAGGGCTTATCCCATTGGTGTCAGTGGCAGCCTGCCGGGGGGAGAAACGTGCATACTTGATCTTTATCATAATATGACCACCCCGGGGGATTATTCGTTTACAGTGACGCTGGAGGCAAACGGCACTTCGGTAGAATCCGTTTCCAGCGGCGCGTTTACCTACGCGGTGCCGGATAAAAAGCTTCCCGCTCCCATAGTGAACAGCGTGGCCCGAGAGGGGATTGTTGTCTTATCCCTGCCGGAGACAGACGGCGAGACTTATACGATTGGAACGGATTACGGCTTTTCCTACCGGCTGTTATGTAATGGAGTGCCAGATGGATTCACGAGAGGACAGAACGAAAACATATTGGATTTTAGGTCGCTGATGAGGCCGGGTAACGTATATTCCATACAGGTCCGTACAATAAGCAGGAATATAAACAAATATCAGGACAGCGACTGGTCCGAACCAATCCCGATCAATCCTCCGGAACAGCAGTCGGGCTCCGGGGATTCCGGACAGCCCGCTGCATGGGTGCCCACTCCTGAGGAAATGAAGCTGTATGACGCATGCGGCACAGATGAGGTCATCTATACGGAGAGTGCGGACAATGCTTATAATGTCACAATAGAGAATTCCATACAGGGTTTCCTGTGCTGGAGCTCCTTTGATACTGTACGCGGGGACTATACCATCGGAAGAACCTACAATATCTATCCGACCTATTTGGGAATGGTTTATAAAACGGAGAGCAAGGCGAAGATTACGCTGACGATTCCCGAATCCCTGCGGGCGAAGAACAGGTCGTTCCGGATGATTGTCGTTACGGAGGATGGAAAGGCTGCCGTATTGAACGATCTGGATTTCGATCCGAATACGATTACCTTTGAGACAGATACTTATTACGCTTTCGCGCTGGCATACAGAGACTAAGCGGCATCAAAGAAATAAAATGCATAACGGCCTTGTCTTCATCCGTGGATTTTGCCGGCGGTTGGAGCAGGCCGTTTTTGTGATGGTGCCCTGGCGGCGGTAAGGGCTGCATGGAGAATAATTAGAAAAATATTTTCACAAAAATTTGATTAATTTATTCAGGGGAGGTATAATACCAATATACATAAGATTATGAGGATACGGATTATGGAATATGAAGAGTTGAAGCTGCTGAAACAGAGTGGGAAAGGTACAGTGCATCTGATCTGCTCGGAGGGGAACAGGTATGTTCGGAAGGTTTTAGCCGGGTGCCATCCTGTCTATGAACTGTTGCGTGACAATCCTCATCCGGGCATACCGAAGCTGGAGGAAGTCGCCATCCTGGAGGATTCTACGGTGGTCATCGAAGAGTATGTGGAAGGGGAATCCATCAGTGCGGCAGATCTGTCGAAGAAGCAGTTCCGGCAGGTTGTCAGAGAGTTGTGCTCTGTTCTGGATTTCCTGCACGGAAAAGGAATTGTCCATCGCGATATCAAGCCATCCAATATCATTTTGGGCAAAGACGGACATGTGCGCCTGATAGATTTTGATGCCGCCCGGACAAGGAAAGAGGATAAGGAACAGGACACGAAACTGCTGGGCACCAGAGGATTTGCGCCGCCGGAGCAGTACGGTTTTTCGCAGACGGATGAACGGGCGGACATCTATGCCCTGGGAGTGACGCTGGAGAGGCTCCTGACAGAGGAGAACCAGAGGCCATATTATAAAAAGATTCTCCGGAAATGCATGAGTCTGGACCCTGATAAGCGGTATCAGTCAGTGCGGCAGCTGCAGCGGGCATTTTTCCCCGTAAGAAAGAACGTTTTTTGCGGTTGTGCCGTAATCTGCCTGATTGCCCTTGGGGGAATCTGCGCTGCGCGCCTGCCGGGCCTGCGGAATGAGGACCGGACAGTGGCAGACAACGGGGGGGCAGATCTCGTCGTTCTGCCGGCGCCGGAAAATCCCCATTGGGACGGTGAGACGGGAACCATGGTGTGGGACAATGTGCTGGAGTCGGGAACCAGGGATGAAGTTCGATATAACGTGAGGCTGTACAGGAAAGATACGGAAGCCGCGCCGGATCCGGATGACGGCGGCTGGGTTTCCGAACAGCTGGTCAGGGCAGGAGGCTCTTTCAGGAATATGGAAGTGATAGATTACAATATCACGACCGAATTGGAGAAAAATGGTTTTTATTATTTTGCGGTATCTGCTTTGGGGGACGAAATCCAGTATACGGACAGCCCATATGTAATATCCGATGCTTTTGAATACACGGGAGAATCTGCTCCGCCGCTGCCTGCTCCCACAGATCTTGCCTGGAGACTGTATGAAGTGGACGGCAAGCGGCAGTACTATGCTACATGGAGCAATCTTGACGATTATGAAGATAAAGACAGCTTTATGGTCATCTTTTACGATCAGACAGGCGCTTACGTGACGGATAACATCTGGACGAAAGAGACGATTGAAAAGTTCGGATACGGCGGAATCTATATCCGTACGGAATTTCTGGAGTTTGGGCCTGATAAATCGTATCGATTCACCGTACAGGCGTTCTCTTCGAGACCGAACGAATATAGCGCAAGCCCCATGCCGGATCCCCCTACAGAGGAGTATTTCAGCCCCTGGCTTCAATAGGACAGGGCGCATGCCGTATCCGCGGCTGAGCGGGAACAGAACGGTCCGCCACAGGGCTATTCTTCCGGAATCCCCAACACCTTGTGGCCCAGTTCAAAAAGCAGGTCATTGGTCTCCAGAATCGACTTATTCCGCTGCAAGGCGAACAGTATTATGGCATCGCGCCCATCCCTGGCGTACAGTTCCCGGTTTTTGGACAATTTCAATAAGGCCTGTGTCTCTTCGTCGGAAAGGCGCAGGCCAAAGGCAATGGCAATCAGCTTGTCCCGGGAGGGCATCTTCTCCCCGGAAAAAATCTGGTATACATATGCGCGGTTCAACAGGGAGCCGCGCACCACATCCGCTTTGCTGACTCCCTTTTTCGATAGCAGGATATTCAGATAGCCGGACAGGCTGTCGTGAATCAGGCTTTCCTGATTGCGTTTCAGATAGTCCTCAATGTCCGTCGCGGCTCTGATTTCATGCTTTAGCTCTTCGGTAGTTTTTTGCTCCATGCTGTATCTCGGTTCTTTCTTAATGGTATAATAAGTCCATATCCGTGACATAGAACGGCCGGACGGCCATCCATACCATGATTGCACTTTAATCATGGTATAGTGACATTATGTACTTGATTCTATTATATCAGCTTGTCGGTGATGGGGCAAGTTTGATTTGAATATATGGGTGAGCCAAATGTCTGCTGCCAGCAGACCGCAAATGCCCAAATAATTCATATTATTTATATGGACTGGCAAATTTCACCGCTTGTGAGTATATATTGAATCAGGCAATCGCCGTGCCGCTTAAGGGTGCATGGCGGGAAGCGTACAGAGGAGATTTTTTGAAAAAGCACAGAGAGATAAACTTAAGACAATTTCTGAAAGGGCTGATTTTTGTCCTGTTGCTGTCAATCGGTCTGAGGGTGTCGGTGCTGCTGCTGTACCCCTCCAACACTATCTTCCGCACCTGGCAGAGTTTTTACGCTCTGGATAAGGGAGAGATAGAACTGTTGGTGGTGGGCAACAGCCATGCATACTCGACTTTTGACACATCTGTCATTTCTCAGATGACGGGGATGGACAGCTATCTTCTGGCCACCAATTCCCAGAATGTGGTTCAGGCCTATTTCAATGTGAAAGAAGCGCTGCACTATCAGAAGCCGGAAACCATCATTCTGGAAGCGTTTGCGCTGGACAACAACAATAACTGGCGGTATGGCGAAACACCGGACCGGGACTGGAAGAAAGAGGCCAATATTGACGGGATGCGCCTCGGGCTGACAAAGCTGGAGGCGGTGGCGGAGCAGTACGAGAAAAGGAACTGGAGCTACGCGCTGTTTCCTATTGCCAGATGCCACGGCAATTGGACAGACATTGCGACGATTGGCTCGAACCTGAATTTCTATTTCAAAGGCATCCGGAACTACTCGTCTTTCCACCCCAGCCAGACATCCATGTCGGCGGAGACGGCAGCGCTGTATGCCCAGGCGGGCTATAACCCGGATGAATGGGTCATCTCCGGAACCAATGAGCTCCACTTCCATAAGCTGGTTCGGCTGTGCAGGGAGGAGGGGATTTCCTTTTACCTGGTCATGGCTCCCATGTATGATGTGTATATCCGTTCCATTAATTATGAAAGTTACACTGGCAAAATCGCGGCTCTTGCCGAGAGCGAGGGAGTCCTTTATCTGGACTGCAATCAGTATTATGAAGAGATTGGCCTGACTGCGGAGGATTTTGAGGATGCGTTTACCAGCTATCACCACCTGAACGGATCCGGCGCCGAAAAAGTGACCAGGTTCGTGATGGAGACGGTTTACGGGCAGGAAGAAGACTGATTCGAGAGGCGTTGTCATGCTGTTTAATTCTGTGGGGTTTTTGATTTTTTTCCCAATTGTTGTCCTGGTGTTCTTTTTAGTGCCCAGGCGGTTCCAATATCTGTGGCTGCTGGCGGCCAGCTACTATTTCTATATGAGCTGGAATCCCCAATATGTGCTATTGCTGTCGCTCTCGACAATAGCTACATGGGGCGGCGGGCTGTTCCTCTCCAGGGCCAGGCAGCAATCCGGCGCCAGGGCGGAACGTGCAGGGAAGTGGTGCGTGGCAGGATGCGTGGCGCTGAACCTGGGGATTCTGTTCTTTTTCAAGTATTTTACTTTTGTTACAGATAATATCGTCAAATTATTTTCGGTTTTCCGTATTTTTGTGAATCCGCCGGCCTTTGACGTGCTTTTGCCGGTGGGCATTTCTTTCTATACTTTCCAGGCGCTGGGCTATCTTTTCGATGTCAGCCGGGGGGAAGTCGCGGCTGAAAAAAATCTGCTGCGCTATGCCCTGTTCCTTTCGTTTTTCCCGCAGCTGGTGGCTGGCCCGATTGAGCGCAGCAAAAATCTCATGCGCCAGATGCATGAGCCGCATGCCTTTGATTTCCGGCGGGTAAAAGATGGGCTGCTCCTGATGGGCTGGGGCTTTTTCCAGAAGCTGGTCATTGCGGACCGCATCGCCATTCTGGTCAACGCTGTTTATGACGACTGTGTCAGTTATTCCGGTCTGCAGATTGGTCTGGCTACCGTCCTTTTCGCGTTCCAGATTTACTGTGACTTTGGAGGGTACTCCGATATCGCTGTGGGCGCGGCCCGGGTGATGGGCTTTGAGCTGACGAAGAATTTCAAGAGCCCGTACTATGCCGCCACGGTCAGCGAGTTCTGGCGCGGCTGGCATATCTCCCTGACCGCGTGGTTTCGGGATTATGTCTATATTCCGCTGGGAGGCAGCCGCTGCGGCAAGTGGAAGAAATGCCGCAACCTGCTTCTGACATTTGCCGTCAGCGGTCTCTGGCATGGGGCCGGGTGGAATTTCGTGGCGTGGGGAGGGCTCAACGGTCTGTATCAGGCGGCGGGGGAGCTGACCGGGGATTTCCGCGCCCGCCTGCGGGAAAGGCTGCGCATCCGTACGGACTGCGGCAGCTACCGTCTGCTGCAGGGATTGGTGACTTTTGCGCTGGTGGACTTTTCATGGCTTTTTTTCCGGGCCGACAGCTTCGCGGCTGCCCTGCGGATGCTCCGGCACGGTATTGCCAACGTTGGTCTTTTTGAATTCTTTAACCCGGATACGCTTCTTGGCATCGACACCATAGTTCTGTCTGAGAAAAATTTCTTCGTCCTGCTGTGCAGCCTTGTTCTTCTGATGGCGGTGGATTACATGAAAAAGAAGAAAGTGGACTTCAAGGGAGCGCTGGCGCGGCAGAATATCTGGTTCCGCTGGCTGGTGTACTATGGCCTGATTTTCGCCGTGCTGATTCTTGGCATCTATGGCCCGGAGTACGACGCGTCGACATTTATTTATTTCCAATTTTAGAATACCTATTTACTTTTTGGATGCCAGGTGATATAGTAAAGGCATCAAAAATGTGCACGTTAAACCTCCCGGGGGAATCCGACAGCATCCCCTTCGGGCACTAAGATAAGGGGGTGCCACGATGAGTCCCAGAGAAGTGAGAGGAACTATTTTCAACGTCCAGCCATTTTCCGTCTACGACGGCCCGGGCATCCGCACTACTGTGTTTTTCAAAGGCTGCAATCTCCGGTGTGTCTGGTGTCACAACCCGGAGTCCTATACATATGAGCCCCAGATACAGTTCCAGCCGGAAAAGTGTATCGGATGCGGGGCTTGTTTTGCTGTCTGTCCCAGAAAGGCACATGTCCTGGACGAAGGGGGCGTCCACAGAATCGACCGCAGGAACTGCACGGGCTGCGGAGCCTGCGCGGGGGAGTGTTTTGCGGGGGCGCTGGCTCTGACGGGCAGAAATGTCACTGCCGGAGAGCTTTTCTCCATGCTGGAGCAGGACAGGGACTATTTTGCCCGCTCAGGGGGAGGGGTCACCTTTTCCGGCGGAGAGTGCATGACCCAGCCGGAGTTCCTGAAAGCGCTCCTGACGCTGTGCAGGGAGGCGGGCATCCATACGGCAGTGGATACAGCCGGGTGCGTGCCCTCTGAGCGGTTCGAGGAAATCCTGCCCCTGGCGGACCTTTTCCTGTATGACGTGAAAGCGGCCCGGAGTGAGACCCACAGATGTCTGACGGGCGTGGGGAATGAACAGATTCTCGACAATCTCCGGATGCTGTCCGACCGGGGCGCCAGAATCATTGTGCGGATTCCATATGTTCCCGGGGAAGAGGGCGCACAAGGCGCACAGAGCGCAGGGAACGCTCTTGCCGGAAATGTCCATGAGATGCTGGAAATCGCGGAGATTCTGAAGCCCCTGCGGCTGGAGGCGGTGGAATTCCTGGCATACCATCGTTTGGGAGAGGGGAAGAGGGCTTCTCTGGACATGGAACTGAAAAAATTCGGGGTTCCCGCTCCGGATGCCGTCGAAGAGGTCTGCATGAAATTTTGTGAGATGGGTATTCCTGCCAGGTATTCCCGCTGAGGGGCACCGGACAGCTTCGGAAAAAAGGTCAGGTCTCCCCGCGGCATAAGGCGGTGGAATATAGTTTCAGGAAGAGAAAGGAAGAGCAAAATGTCTGCAATGAGTGAAAGGGTAGAGCTTTCGTCAGAAGTCCGGCAGCGCATCCGGTCCATGCACGATTCGAAGATCTACTACAATGACGAGAAACTGAAGCGTTACGGCGGCCATATCGACATCGACGACCATGGCTTCATCTGCTTCGACGAGCTGGAGTTTGCTCCAGAGACCCACGAGGACGGCATGGTTTACGGCTGCGGCATGATCGGCCGGAACCTGCGGCGGTTCATGAACGCCATTCCGGCCTACATCCATCCGGACAGCGCCCTGGCCGGCGCCTGGGCCGGTGTGTTCCAGCGCTTCGCCAATATCGGGCTGCGCCCCGGGGACGAAGCCCCGGCAGAGTTGAAAGCAATCTATGAGAAGTATGACATCCATCAAAACGGCGTGGGAGCCATGAACCACTTAGGCCCCGACATGACCATCGGTCTGCGCCTCGGCTGGAGGGGGCTGCTGGACAAAATCCGCTATTACAGAGAGTTCAACGCCCCGGCGGACACGGATTTCTATGACGGCGAGGAAGAGCTGGTGCTGGGCATGCTGGAGTATGTCAGGCGCCATGCGGACTATGCAAGGGAGATGGCCGCTCAGGCGGAGGATGCGTTCCATCGGAACAACTATCAGGAAATCGCGAAAATCAACGAGAACCTGCTGGAGGCGCCGCCCCGCACTTTCAGGGAGGCCTGCCAGTTCCTGGCCCATTTCCAGAGCGTGGACAGGACTTATTATGCCGGAGGCGCCCTGGGGCAGATCGACGAGCTGCTCCGTCCCTATTATGAAAAAGAGTCCAAAGCAGGCACCCTGTCGGATGAGGAGGCCATCTGGATCGTGGCAAGTCTGCTGTACAATGATACCCATTACTGTCAGGTGGGAGGACAGATTCCGGACGGCAGTCGTGGTCTGACCAGCAGAATCTCCTATCTGATTCTTCAGGCCACCCATGAAATCCATATCCCCAACAACCTGGCAGTCCGGGTCTATGAGGGCATGGATGAGGAACTTCTGCGCCGGGCGGTGGAGTATATCCTGGAGGATGGTTCCGGCGTATGCTTCTCCCTGTCCAAGGGCTGCGAGGAGGGCTTTGCGAAGAACGGCCATCCTATGGAACTGGCGCGCATGCGGGCGAAAGTAGGCTGCAACTGGACGGCGCTGCCCGGCATCGAATATCCTCTCCAGGACGTCACCCGCCTGAACATGGCATTCGCATTGGTCCATGCTCTTGACGATTTGATGGCCGGGGAGGAGGAACCCAGCCTGGAGGGCCTGTGGGAACATTTCTGCCGCCATCTGCAGATTCTGGTGGACTGCAACAAGGACAGCTATGACTGGCACTATGAGGTGGTCTCCCGCAATACGCCGGAAATCGTCCTGAACCTGTTCTGCCACGGCCCCATCGAGCGGGGACTGAACTGTGCCCAGGGCGGCGTGGACATCATAGGCCTGAATGTGGACGGCATCGCTCTGGCTACTGTGGCGGATTCCTTTGCCGCCATCGAGGAGAGGGTGGTCAGGGAGAAGCGTCTGACCTGGCAGGAGATGTACGATGCGGTGAAGAGCGATTTTGCCGGAAAGGAGAATATCCGGCTGATGCTGAACAGCATATCGCGTTTCGGCGCGCCGGATTCCCTCGCAGAAAAATGGGCCATCCGCACCAGGGATACCTATGTACAGATGGTGACGTCCAGCCCTACCCCGAAGCATCACCTGAAAGTCATTCCCGGCATGTTCTCCCACGGCGACGTGTATTACTATGGAGAGAAGCTGCCCGCCACGCCCAACGGCCGCCATGCCGGGGATCCGATTTCCCATTCCACCGAGCCTGATCCGGGATTTGCAAAGGGCATCGCCAGTTTCTCGCCTACGCTGAAAGCCAACGCTGTGGCCAAGACCCAGCCGGGCTATGGCAACTCCGCGCCCCTGCACCTGGACATCGATACCGATATGCTGGGCAGGGAGGGCGGCGCGGATACCCTGATGGCCCTGATTCATGCCCATGAGCAGATGGGAGGCACTCTGATCAACTTAAACTGCATTACAAAGGAGCAGATCAGGCGGGCCCACGCAGACCCTGCCAGCGAACCGGATCTGGTAGTGCGCGTCACGGGATATTCCGCTTTCTTTGCCTCCCTGTCCAGGGAATACAGGCAGCAGATCGTGGACCGTTACCTTACGGCGGAGGAGCAGAAAGTGTAAGGAATCTGCCTCAACAGGCAGCGAATTATAAGCGATTATATTCAGGGCATTCGGAAGAACTGCAGAAGAGCTTCCAAATGCCCTTTTCAAAATGGGTTTTTAAAGGATGACGGCATAACGTTTAAAAAAATTGACAGCCACGAGGTCAAAGACAAGCAGGACGAAGATGAAAAGGAACAGTACAGGGTCGCTAATAAGGAGAAATATCCACATGCCATTTATAATGATTTAGTGGATATCCTTGCGAAAGCCGAAACCGGAATAGATTTCGGCCTATATTTAGAAATCAGGCGGAATAATGGCAATTGCTACCGGCATCAATATGACATATGCGGATGATAGGAGATCAGGTTATGAAGAAAATGATTTACGCGGTAAAAAGAGGGAGAAAGACCGGAATTTTTAATGAATGGTTGAAATGCTCCGAGCAGACAAATAAGTATCCGAATTCGAAATTTCGCCGTTTTGAATATCGGAGCGAGCTTGAGAATGAGGCGGAAGATGTGCCCGGCAGCCTGCGGTATGCCATAAAAGAAGCGGAAGAATATCTGGGGGATTTGGTGTATCTGGGTGAGAGAGCCGACTGTCTGGAAGATGCGAGCTGGAAAGAAGACGGCTTTTTGCCTTTCGGTGACGAGTCTGAAGCAGATAACCCGGAGTCTTTTTCTGATATGAGAGAGCAGGAGGAAGAAGAGGATAATGAAGAAGAATACGGCAAATGGTTAGCCGGTAACAGAAACGCTCTTGATGTGCCGGTGGGATACTGGAAGACGGCGGAAGACATGTCGCGGTATGTTTCTATCATAAAAGAGTCAGAGAGCGAAAATGCCAGAACATCCGCGGCAGAGAAACTCAGGAAAGAGCTGAAGATATGTCTTTCAGATGTAAATCTGAGCAGGCTGACTGCTGTTTACCGTGACAAAGAGGCAAAAAATGCTCTTGGATATGACGCGCCTGCCGTATCAGCTTTTGTGGCGCAGATGCTGCGGGCATACCCAAAGCCGGAATTATCAGAAATTGAGGACGTGGAAGAGGAGCCTTCCATGCGGGAGCTTTTGATGCAGGCCGGAGCCGTGGAAAGCGAACTGCGGGATAAGGTTGTCGGACAGGACGCGGCCATTGAGAAGCTGAGAGCGGCCTACTTTGACAGGGAATTGACAGTCCGGCTGCAGCCGGACAAGGGAGGACCCAAAAGCGTATATCTTTTAGCCGGACCTCCGGGCGTGGGGAAGACTTTCATGGCACAGCAGTTTGCTTTTAAATTGGGATTTCCTTTCAGGCGGTTTGATATGTCAGGATATTCCAATAGGGAAGCCATACAGGAATTGGTTGGTTTTGCGTCGACATGGAAGGATTCTGAACCGGGCATACTTACCGAGATTGTGTCTAAACATCCGAGATGCGTCCTTTTGTTTGATGAAATAGAAAAAGCGCATATCAGCGTCATACGACTGTTTTTACAGATTTTGGATGATGGATTCTGTGAGGATAAATATAATAAACGGGATGTATCGTTTAAAAAATCCATCATTTTCTTTACCACCAATGCGGGCAGACAGCTTTACGGTGCCGCACGGAATGAAAACCTTACACTGCTTTCGGATAAGGTAATAATCGATGCGCTGGAGAAGGATAAGGATCTGGAAACAAAACAGCCCTTTTTTCCTCCGGAAATACTTTCAAGAATGTCTTCGCACACAGTCATCATGCTGAATCATTTAAAGGCAGATGCAATTTATGAGCTGGTGGAGAATGATATCAAGAACCGGCTGATAAAAATAAAAAAGAAATATGGCTGTGAATTAGCGTGAGGAGAAGAAAATCTGGCCCGGACCGTATTATATTCCATGGGCGGAAGCGCAGATGCCAGAAATGCCTCCAAAGCGGCGGGCAAGCTCATCAGTAAGGAAATGTATGAACTGTTGAAACTGGCAGAGGAAGAACAGGGGCTGGATGAGAGCGGAATTGTCAGAAGAATCGAATGGAGATGCGATTTTGAAGATACCGCGGAGGAAATCAGAGACTTCTATTTCGGGGAAAAGAACTGTGTCATTCCTGTCTTCGGGACAGTGGAACATGCGCCGACTGAAAAGATGAAAAATAACAATGTAAACGTGAGGAACATTGCGGATATCAGAGGGTTCATGGAAATAATCCGTAAAGAAAATGTTCTTTTCGCAGTTGTCGATTACATACATGGTCTTGAAAATGCGGAAAACGAGCTGGATGTTGAGGATGTCAGGACGATTGGACGGGATGTTTTCTTAAGGCTCCGAGAGGAAGATAAAGAAGTTCCGGTGTATATTTTAGACGGAATCCGTGGACATTACTATACGGAAAAAGAAAAGAATGCTCTTATGAAAAAAGGGGCCGCGGGATTTATCGAGAGCAAGAGGTTTGGAAAACAGCTGGAGAGAACCTACATGGATGTATGCTGCCGGGTGGTGATGGAGACATTGACAGAGAGGCATCAGGTCCTGACGTATGGAACCAAAAGAGAATTTGACACGAAAGCCAATGTGGGAAGTATCATTTTCTGCGATTTCAAGTTAGAAACAGCGGTGGAGTCCGAGGATAAGTCTGCGATGCTGTCCGATGATTTGCGTCCGAATAAAAGCTGGAATGATATTTTTGTGTCAAAGGATCTCAAAAGGGAGCTTGAATTTTTCATTCAATATCTCCGGAAACCTAAGGAGTATAAGAAAGCAGGCGTGAAGCCGAAAGGAGTTCTGCTGTATGGCCCTCCGGGAACCGGAAAGACTCTTCTGGCAAAAGTCGCGGCCGCGGAATCAGGGGTGAATTTCCTGTCCGTCAGCGCAAGCGAGTTGTTTAACGGAGGCCCTGAGAAAGTACAGGATGAATTTCGTATTGCGAGAAAATATGCACCTGCCATCCTGTTCATTGATGAAATTGAGGCCATAGGTACAAAACGGGAATACTCAGCGGTGCCGAATCCGATCCTGAACGCGTTGCTGGTCGAGATGGATGGATTTATCAGCAGGGATGACAAGCCGGTATTTGTCATGGCGGCTACGAATTATATAGAAAAAATTGACTTTGCTCTCATACGTCGTTTTGACAGGTTGTTCGAGATGGGCACTTTGGATGAAAAAGAAAGGAAGCTGCAGCTGGAGAGACTCATTAAAAAGCAGAGCGACAGGTTTGATATCTCGGATGAAATGGTGAAAAGCATTGTTGACAGGTCTAGGGGATTGGCTCCGGCAAAACTCGAGAAAGTAGTCGAGGCAGCTTTGCGGGAGGGAATCCGGTCAGGCCAGGTCATTAAGGACGACTTGTTTGATGAGATATTCGAGAGATGTATTCTGGGGGAGGAAAGGGTTGACAGGTCTCCCGGAGAGAGGGCGCGCACCGCGTATCATGAGGCAGGGCATGTCCTGATTGAGCTCTACTATGGCAGGACGCCTACTTATATGAGCATTGTGGCAAGAGGGAATCACGGAGGATATACGCAATTTGGAACAGAGGGATGGGATTCGACCCAAAAATATTATCTGGAGAGGATCAGTGCTGCATTAGGAGGCAGAGCTGCCGAAATGGTATATAAATATGGCCTGACATCCGGTGCGGCCTCCGATTTAGATAGTGCTAAGGAGATTGCTGCGAATATGGTGTGTAAGTTCGGAATGTATGAAGAAGAAATCGGTTTGGCCGTGATTGAAGCAGAAGAACTTAAATATAACCAAAAGGCAAAAGAGCTCATCAACCGAATTTTATCAGAACAGTTGGAGGAGGCAATAAACATAATTGAAGCGAATAAAGATGCGATGGAACGTCTGGTGAAAGCGGTCATGGAGAATGGGAAGAAGTATCTGACCAAGAAAGAAATCCTGGAGGCGGCAGGCGGGCTGAATAGAAAGTAAAATTTCCGCCTTTCATACAATAGTAGTGTGGAGAATAAAATAGATAATCTATCGTAGGGGCATTTAGAAGATCGTAGGAGAACTTCTGAATGCCCCCTTTTGAAATATCTGATTGTGGAATAGTGCTGGCAGGGGTATAATAAATACAGGAATTGAATGTGGAGGTGAACGGAGTGCTGTCGGATGAGATGAGAGAGGAATTGGTACAGGGCCTGACGGATATCTTTAGAAATAACATTTCCATGATTATTTTATACGGCTCAGCGGCGAGGGGCAATGCGACACAGGAGAGCGATATTGATATTGCGATTGTTGTGAGGAGCCAGATGGATGATGCGACAAGGAGGCGCTTCTTAAGTTGGGCTGCCGACATGGACATTCGATATGAAAGAGTTTTTTCAATCGTGGATATACAGGAGACCAATATGAAGAAATGGGAGGATGTACTTCCTTTTTATAAAAATGTGAAAAAGGAGGGAATCATTTTATGGAAAGCAGCCTGAAAGACTGGCGGGTTACCGATTGGCAAGAGCCAGGGAAATGCTGTCGGCATCGGAAAGCAACTTGGAGATAGGGCAGTATAAAACATCTCTGAACAGGTCTTATTATGCAGTTTTTCATGCAATGCGTTCAGCTAATGCTCTGAAGAATTTTGACTCATCCAAGCACTCAGGGGTGATAGCATATTTTACAAAAGAATATTTGAAGGCGGTTATCATAAAAGAGAGTTCGTTTTGTAGAGAAAAATCTGATTATGATGATTTCTATGTGGCAGGAAGAACTGAGGCAGAAGAAGGGGTGGTTCAGGAGATGCCGGGGAGTGAATAACGCTTTTCTGCAGTCTCTGCTGTCCGATGACCTGAAAGGGATGAATGCCTATATGAACAAGATTGCCCTTCAGACCTTCAGCTATTTTGACATGGGGACGAATCTTTCGGAACAGGAGCCGGAACGGTTCTACCACGGTTTTGTGCTGGGGATGATGGTGGAGTTGTCCGACAGATATGTTCTGACCTCTAATCGCGAAAGCGGCTTTGGCAGGTATGATGTGATGCTGGAGCCGAGACAGGATAAAGGAGCCTCTGATGCTTTGCCTTTGGATGCCGTCAAAAATAATTGCGGAAGAGATGCAATTATCATAGAGTTTAAGGTGCTGGATCCGGACGAAGAGGAGGAACTGGCTGATACGGTGCGGGAAGCGCTGAACCAGATTGAGAAGAAGCAGTATGAGGCCGTATTGCGGGCAAGGGGGATTCCCTCAGAGCGAATCAGAAAGTATGGCTTTGCATTCTGCGGGAAAAGGGTTCTGATTGGGAAAGAGAAAACATAGGATTCTGTCATACCTCTTCGGGATATTTCATACAATAGTAAAAAATATCCCACGGGGGTATTCCTTTGAAGGATTATATCGAAGAGCGTGCCGTCAGCATCGCTAACTATATCATCGACAGCAACGCAACAGTCAGACAGACCGCCAAGGCTTTCGGGGTAAGTAAGAGCACGGTACATAAGGACGTGACAGAGCGTCTCATGCAGGTAAATCCGGCCTTGGCGTCAGAGGCCAGAAAGGTGCTGGACCTGAACAAGTCCGAACGCCATATCAGGGGAGGGCTTGCCACGAAAGAGAAATATCTGCACCAGCAGGGCGGCGCGATGTAGCTGCCCAGGCTGCACATCCGCTGGAAATGAGAGAAAACGGAATAAGGAAAGTGAAGAATCCATCGGCAGACAAAGTAATCTGCAGATGGATTTTCATTTTGGCCTCATCTCAGAATCCGCCTGCCGGGAGCCGTATGTCTTGAAGCCGGGAAATATCTGTGATAAAATCAAATAAAAACGCAGAGGGAACCTGGTGGAAATGGAGGCGGGATATGCACATAGACAGAGAGGACATGCTGGAAATTACCAGAAGGATGACAGTTTCAAGGAATTGCTTCGGCAGGATAGCGGGTGCCTATATGGACGAGGAAGGCTATGTGGACGGCACTTTCAATACCCACTTTCTGAAGTTGACCGCCGCGGAGCGGACCAGGAATCTGAAGATAGCCAAAGCCATCCCCTTTTCCGATACAAATGTGGAACTGAAAAATTTCCGCTTTCATCCCGGAGACAGAAAGCCGGGAAGCATCTGGCAGCTGCTCATGGCATTGCGGGAGTGCGAATTGAAAAACGACGCGCTGCTGCTTAACCTGTATGAGTATCTCGGGGAGCGGTACCAGCCGGGTTTCCCATACTGTATCTATGTGTTTCAGGGGAACTATGAT
Organism: Acetatifactor aquisgranensis; assembly: GCF_943193215.1. NCBI lineage: Bacteria > Bacillati > Bacillota > Clostridia > Lachnospirales > Lachnospiraceae > Acetatifactor > Acetatifactor aquisgranensis. The sequence goes on from NZ_CALPDH010000005.1 coordinate 47,213, forward strand.
GTGCCCGTGAAGCGCAGCGACAAGGCGGAGCAGTGGGAGTCGGAGGAGGTATACAGTTTCCTGGTCTGCGCAGTATGTCCTGTGAGCGGGGATTACGAGGCAGGGATGCCGGACTGGGGATTTTTGTTCCCGGCTTTCAGCAACAGAAGCACGGATGTGGAGGGAATCAATATCTACTCGCCGGAGGGGAGACAGGAGGAGCTGGCCGGATTATTTATAAAATAGGGAGATGTCAGAAGCCCGCCGGGCAGAAAGTTAAGCTTCACGGCGGGCCTTTCCGTTCTTTCAGGGCTCAGGTTCCCATTACATCTTCTGTATAGTACTGTGCCTGTGCATGCCACAGCTCATGGTATATGCCATTCTCATCGGCAATCAACGCCCCATGGCTGCCTGTCTGCACGATGCTGCCGGCATCGAACACTGCAATCTTGTCGCAGAAGCGGCAGGAGGCCAGTCTGTGGCTGATATAGATGGCCGTTTTGTCCCCGGCGATTTCATTGAAGCTGCTGTAGATTTCATACTCGGAAACCGGGTCAAGGGCAGCCGTGGGCTCGTCTAAAATCAAGAAAGGCGCGTCCTTGTAGAGGGCTCTGGCCAGGGCTATTTTCTGCCCTTCGCCGCCCGATATCTCGATGCCGTTTTCATCGAATTCTTTGTACAGATAGCTCTCCGTGCCCTCCGGCATGGCTGCCAGGCGCTCCCCGAAGCCTGCCCTTTCCAGGCACTGCATGGCCCTTTTTCTGTCATATTCGGGGCTGACGGCCACGTTCTGCCCCAGGCGGAAAGCGAAGAGCTTAAAGTCCTGGAACACGATGGAGAAGATGGACATATATTCATCGTAGTCGTACTTTTTGATATTGACCCCATTCAACAGAATCTCTCCCTCCGTAGGATCGTAGAGGCGGCACATGAGCTTGATGAAAGTGGTCTTGCCGCTGCCGTTCTTGCCTACGATGGCCAGTTTCTCCCCTATCTTGAATTTCAGGTTCACATGGCGCAGGGCATAGGTGTCGGTATTGGGATATCGGAAAGACACGTCACGGAATTCCACAAAGTACTCGTTGTCATCCCGTTTCTCCACAGTCAGGGAGCCCTGATACATGGGATTGGGGATGTCCAGATAGGAGAAATAGCGCTTTAAGTAGGTATGGTTCACCAGAGCCCTCTGGACATTTGCCACAGCTTCGGAGGCAGCGGTGAGCAGCAGCATGACGCAGGACACATAGCGGGCGATGGAGCCTACGGTAATCTGGCCGCAAAGCGCCGCGTAGAGGAGTATCATGTAGACACAGAACCGCAGGACATGGTTCATGGCCTCATCCGCCGCTTTCAGAATGGCCTGCTTCCGGCACATTTCCAGAGAGTGCCGGTGGTATTCCGTCATAGTGTCCGTAATGAGGGCCAGCAGGCCGTCGGACATGCCATAGAGGCGGATATCCTTGCCGCTGCTGTAGTGGCCGATATAGTCATAGTATTTCCCGTTAAAGACATTCATGTGGACGGCAACGTTCATGAAGTGGCTGAACATGCTCTCGCTTTTCCTGGAGGTGAGCGCCCCGCACAGAATGGTGAGCAGGATGCCGCCCACGAACCCCAGCTTCACCAGGAAAGGGATCCCCTCCAGAAAGAAGAAAGACAGGGTCAAGGAAAGGGAGGCGAGGATTCTGGTCACGCTGAAGACGAGCTTCTCCGTAGAGGACGTCAGATACCACAGGTCGTAGCCTGTCTGGGATTCCATAGCGATTCTTTTCCGCAGAAGCGTCACCTCCGGATCCTCGATGGAGGCATAGGCCATCTGCATGGCTTTCTCAGAGAAAGCCCACTGCTCGCTTAAGTATAACTCATTGTCGGCAATGTCCCGCTTGGAGATTAGATAGGCGCTTGCGAGACTCATCAGGAAAACGATTCCCACCGTGAGGGCTACATAGAGCGCCAGCGTCTGCACAGGCTGCCTTTCATAAAGCGCATCTATGAGCCGTGCCGAAAAGTAGATAGGCACATAGGGCAGCAGGCTCTGGAGGAATGCGTTCAGTATAAGGCATGTGGCATAGGCCCTGCTCAGGGAAAAGAGATGGCGTATGGCCCTCTTGGAAATCTGGATATGTTCTGATAATGTCATAAATATACCCTCCCGCGCACTATAATGCGCTCATATAAATTCGTAACATTTTATTCATAATAGCTGTACAGGACAATAGAAATAAGATGGTGCCTAGAACTCCTTCTCACACTTGTACCAGCAGCTTTGCTTTTCATAGAGGCTCGCATATTCGCCTCCCAGAGCTACCAGTTCCTGATGGGTTCCCTCCTCCGTGATCCGCCCGTCTTTCAGATAGAGGATTCTGTCGCAGAACTGGGTGGAGGCCAGTCTGTGGGAGATGAACAGGGATGTCTTGGACTTTGTCATTTCCTGATACTGCAGATAGATCTGGTTCTCGGCGATGGGGTCCAGGGCCGCGGTAGGCTCATCCAGCACCAGGATGGGCGCGTCCTTGTAGAGGGCCCTGGCCAGCATCAGTTTCTGGGCTTCGCCGCCGGAGAGATCGATGCCGTCCGCATAGAGCTGTTTGTCCAGCCTGGTGTGGATGCCCTGGGGGAGGGAGGAGAGCTTTTCGCCCAGCCCCGCCAGCTTCATGCACTCTTCGGCCCGGGTAAAGTCCGTGCTGCCCCTGATTTGTCCGGAGACTGTCTCCGCCAGGGTAAAGAACCCGGTCTGCACATCCTGGAACACGGGAGAGAACAGGCGGTAATAGTCTTTCCGGCGGAATTTCCGGAAAGAGACGCCGTTTATTTTGATGTCGCCCTCTGTGGGCAGGTAAAGTCCGCACAGGAGTTTTACCAGGGTGGTCTTGCCCGCGCCGTTTAAGCCTACCAGAGCCACTTTCTCGCCGGGCTTCACGGTCAGCTCTAAGTCTGTCAGGGTGTCGGTTTCGGCGCCCTTATAGCGAAAAGAGACATGCTCGAAAGTGATTTCGGGGGCGCTGTGGAGATAGGGCTCTGCGTCTGTCTCCCCGGTGCCGTCCTGCTCCGGCAGATCCAGATACTGGCGGAAATCGCAGAGGTTCAGGCTGGTGGAGCGGATGCCGCTCCACTCGGTCATGATATTGCCGATGAAAGAGGCGAACATGGAGATAGCCGAGAAGTACAGGAGGAATCTGTCCACGGTAAGCTCTCCCTGAAGCGTCATTTCGATTAGCAGCGCGTAGGCGGCGCCGTCCCGCAGCAGGATGACGAGCAGGTCTGCTATCCGGGAGAGGAAGCTTCTCCAGACAAGCTGTCGGTTCCAGAAAGAGCGCTGGGAGCACAGGTCGGAGTAGACCTGCCTGAACCATCCGGCGCAGCCATAGATGCGGATGTCCTTGCCTGCCCTGAAATCGGCGGTCTCGCCCTGGACATACCACAGCCTGCGGTCGATGTCGGTCCATTTATCGCGGTGGGCGTACTCCCAGTTCCGGTAGGCTCTGGCGCAGAGCCAGTTGACTATGGGAGCGATGGTCAGAATCGGCACCAGCAGGGGACTGACGAAAGAAATCACCGATCCGAACAGGAGATAGCAGAGGACATTCTCTATCAGCTTCATGCTTCGTCTGGGCACGTCTGCCACAGGCAGCACTCCGTTCCACCGTTGTGTGGCCCTGGCGGCTCTGTCGCTTAAGTCCCGGATATCCTTGCTCTCGTAGTCCTGGAAAAAGCAGGTCATGGACTTCCTGTCCGAATCCACGTTTTTGTAGAAACTATATTCTGACAGGTAATAGGTTTCGGAGAGCTTCTCGCAAAAGGTGCGCAGTGCGCTTGCCAGGAGCATCACCGCGATGACCAGGCCTACCCTGAGGGCCATATGGCGCAGGGAGGCCCCTCCTGTGACCAGGGCCACCGCAAGGGAGGGAAGATAGACCTCCGTGTAGGAGAGGCATACGCTCAGCGGCACCTCCAGCGCCATCAGGAGAAAGCATACGGGCGCTTTCCTGAGGATTTCCCGGAAGCTCCAGAGGGCGTTGTCCAGGGTGGAACGGTAGGGCCTGACTTTTGTTTTTCTGTTTTCTTTCATATGTGTCGTCTCCTGTCTTTTGATTCTGCGATTGCTGTACGGTTTTTCGCGGGCAGATCTGCCGGATGATTTTGGGCTGTCCGGGAAAAGGCGCTGTGGCAGTTTGTTTCTTTTATTTTATCGCAGAATGGCGCGGAATAACAGACTGTGCACGAATTGCTTTTGACAGGGCACGAATTGCCTTTTGTAACTTTGTAAGTTTATCCCGGCGGAGCTGGCGAGGCTGCATGAGATGGTGATGGAAGTGAAGGCTGACAGGGAAGTGGGGCTTGCGTATATGAAATCCTGGGAATCCGAAAAGCGCATAAAAGAGAAGAAAAAGGCAGAGGCCATATATACCCAGACAGATATGGATGTGCTGAACCAGTGGCTGCTGCTGGCGGCAGGGGCAGGGAACGTGGAGGAATTCATCAATGGCATGCATTCCGGGACAGGCCGGTGCCCAAAAACGGTGGAATAGGGGCGGCAAAGGGCGAACTTATTCTATGGCCGGAACCAGGAACTCGGAGGTGAAAGCCCCATCCTCGCTGTTGTATTTGCACCAGCCGCCGTGCTCTTTCAGGATGGCATCCGCCCGGCGCAGACCGAAGCCGTGGAGGCCTTCTTTGCGGGAGGAGAACAGGCGGCCTTTCTTGGAGAGCCTGGCTCCGGCGGAGTTCAGCATGGAAAAGTAGAGCATTTTGCCTTTCATGCCTATGAAGAGGCGCAGGAACCGTTCGCCTTCCGCGGCGCAGCAGGCTTCGATGGCATTGTCCAGGAGGTTTCCCACCAGGATGCTGAGTTCCAGGTCGGAGAGCAGGAGGTGGTCGGGGACATTGGCTTTCACGTTGACGGCGATGCCTGCCCCCTTGGCCTGGGCGATTTTAGCGGACAGGATGGCGTCCAGGGACACGTTTCCGGTCTTTAACAGAGTGTCCACATTCATGAGCTGACGGTCAAGCTGTTCGATGTAGGCCAGGGCCCTTTTGGTCTCGCCGGCCTCCAGCTGGCCTTTCAGGGTCTGGAGGTGGTGGTGGAAGTCGTGCTTGTAGCCGCGCATCTCCTGATAGATGCTCTGTACCTCGCCCAAGTGCTGCCTGGATTGTTCTGTCTGGTATTCTGTGAGCTTTAGATAGGTTTTCTTTCTCATATTATGCTCCAATGGCTTTCGGTGTCCTTTCGGGACTGGGGCGGGTTCTTTGCTTTGGGGGTGGATTCCTGCGCCTTAATTCCTTCGGATGAAAGCTTCGTTGATTTCGTCATATTTTCCCCTTGCCAGAGGGAGCTCAATGGAATGCTTTTCTTCCATGTCCCAATCCAGTGAGACGCTGGTGCGGGAAATCCGGGTGATGTGCTTCAGGGAGACCAGGTAGGACCGGTGGATGCGGAAGAAGTCGGCGCTGAGTTTTTTCTCAAAGGCCGAGATGCTTTCCTTTATCCTGTACTCCTGCGGGCCCGGGTTGGCTGTAATCGTTTTATGGGGGATTCCTGAGCCTTGCCGCATGAAGGGGCTGCCGGATGCGTTGTAACCCCCCGGACTGTCGTAGGAGGAGACACGCCCGGATGCATGGGGGACTGTATGGATGGATATATAGTGCAGGAAAGATTCCACATACAGGATGTCCGCCTCATACAGCTTGATGGTTTTTCCCTGGCAGCTGATGATCAGGGAGGGCGGCTCTGTGGACAGCCTGTCCACAGCTTTCGTCAGGACAGCGTACAGCTTTTCCTCTGCCACGGGTTTTGTCAGGTAATGCAGGGCATCCACTTCGTAGCCTTCGCTGATGAATTCAAAGTGGGAGGTGACGAAGAGGATTTCTACATGCCTGTCTTCTTTTCGGATGCGCCTGGCCAGCTCCATTCCCGAGATATCTTTCATCTCGATGTCCAGTATGAGGATATCGCAGGCGCTGTCCTCCTCATAGGCGAAGAGGAACGCCTCCGCGGAGGGAAATGTGCGCACATCCAAAGAAAGCCCGGAACGGCCGGCCCACTTGGAGAGGAGGCTGGTCAGGGACAGGAGCTGTTCTTCTTCATCGTCGCATACAGCGATACGGAAAGCCATGAAGTCACCGCCTTTCGGGAAGTTTCGTGCCTATTCATTGTAGCACATTCTTCCCGGGGCGGCAATGCGGAGATTTCCGGGCTTCCAGGGCCATGTTGAACCCGCCGCCCGGGGATTTTTCCAGGAAACTGCTATATCACTTGACGCTGGTCAATGTCAAGGGGACGAATCTTTGATTTTAAGTGTATCAATTTGCCTTTTTCAACTGGCAGAATCTTGCAATTCGCTTTCATCTATTATACAATATACTGCATAATGCTGAATACTGTCTCATGTAATCGTGGGATTGGACCAGTCAGCGTTATGCAGTCCGGTCTCGCGGCAAGTGAAATCGTTAAGCAGTATAGGTTCCGTGAAATACGGCTGTAGCAGAAAATACGAGTAGGAAGGGCATGCCATATTGTGGAAAATCCTGGAACAGGGGCGTGGAGATATGTATCGGATTATGATTGTAGAGGATGATTTTTCGATGGCGGAGGCTATGGAGAAGCAGATTAAAAGTTGGGGGAACGAGTGCCTGTGCGTCAGGGATTTCCAGAATATCATTCCCGCTTTTGCGGAATATGACCCTCATATGGTGCTGATGGATATCATGCTGCCTTTCTTTAACGGCTACCACTGGTGCAGCGAGATTCGCAGAATTTCCAATGTGCCGGTGGTGTTCATCTCCTCGGCCTCCGACAATATGAACATTGTCATGGCCATGAACATGGGCGGGGACGACTTCATCCCAAAGCCGGTGGATTTGCAGGTGATGACCGCCAAGATACAGGCTCTGCTGCGCAGGACTTACGATATGGCCGGGAAAGTCCCGATGCTGGAGCACAGGGGGGCTGTGCTGAACTTGAACAGTGCTTCCCTGACCTATGAGGGGGAGCGGATTGAACTGACGAAGAACGAGTTCCGCATTCTGCAGACGCTGATGGAGAACAAAGGAAAAGTGGTCAGCCGGGACACGCTGATGACCAGGCTGTGGCAGATGGATTCCTATGTGGAGGAGAACACCCTGACGGTGAACGTGACCAGGCTGCGGAAGAAGCTGGAGGGCGCGGGGCTTGCGGATTTCATTGCCACGAAAGTAGGACAAGGGTATATTGTGGAGTAAAGCGGGCATTCTCTGCTTTTTGGAGCAACTTGGGAGGAAACGGGTTAAAGGTGAGGAGAGAAAGGAATGGAAACAGCAAATACGCTGCTGGAAAATTTGGACAGGCTGCACACAACTGACCTGGGGAGTATGAGGATTCGCAGTTCGGATGAAACGTTAGGGAGACGTGGATGAAAGAAGAAAAATGGTATCAAATTCTGGTCAGATTTTTATGGCAATACAGAAAGACAGGGATGATGTTCCTTGTATATTGCCTTATCTTTCTGGCCATTTTTTCCCTGTATAATCTGGAATTGGAAGCGGTGATGTATGCGGCAGGGCTTTGCTGTCTGCTTACGGCAGTGCTGCTGGCGGGCAGGTTTCGCAATTATCTCATGGAACATCGGGAGAGGCGCAGAATCCTGGAAAATGTGGAGATTCTGCTGGATGAACTGCCAAATCCCGCAACGCTTGCGGAGGAAGATTATCAGGAGATGCTGCGGAAACTGAATGCGGTATTTAGTGAAAATTTAAATGGCTGGCAGAATGAACGCAGGGAGAGCATGGACTACTACACCACATGGGTGCACCAGATCAAGACGCCTATCTCCGTCATGCGCATGAGGCTGCAGGGAGAGGATACGGAAGAACACAGGGAGCTTCTGGCGGAGCTGTTCCGGGTGGAGCAGTATGTGGAGATGGCGCTGAACTGGATGCGCCTGGGCAGCGATTCCACGGATTTTCTGTTCCGGGAGTATGAACTGGACAGCATAGTCAGGCAGGCAATCCGCAAGTATGCCCCGCAGTTCATCAGGCGGCGGATTGGGATAAAGTATGAGCCTGCGGATGTAAAAGTGCTGACGGACGAGAAGTGGCTGCTGTTCATCATCGAGCAGATTCTGTCCAATGCGGTGAAGTATACCCCGCAGGGAAGCGTGACCATCCGGGTGACGCCGGAGAAAGTGCTGGAGATTGCGGACACCGGTATCGGCATCGCGCCGGAGGATGTGCCCAGGATATTCGAGAAGGGATTTACGGGATACAATGGCCGGACGGACAAGAAATCCACAGGACTCGGACTTTATCTGTGCCGTCTGACTGCGGAGAAACTGTCACATAAAATCAGCGTGGAGTCTGCGGTGGGCGTGGGGACAACGGTTTCCATCGATTTGCATTCGGATACGCTTTGGGTGGAGTGAAGGCTTGTACGGATAGATTCTTTGCTGATACGTGTGATTCCTGTGAGGAATGTCCTGCCCGGGCAGGGATTGGTCTTGAAAGTGGCGTTGAACATGCTGCGGATGGACTGTACCATCTGCCCCCGGTACCCGCCCGCATACGTCTCCTGCATGGGAGTGTCATATCATCCTGAAGAAGATGGCTATATTCTGCATTATTCTGTCCCGCGAGGATTCATAGGTATTGCCCTTGACGGTGGCAAAACCCAGGAAAATCACAGCAATCAGGAAAGCTTTGCCTTACAAAAATGTCACATCGTCAGTAGAAAATGTCACCCATTTCGATGTTGGATTCTTCTATCCTTTGGTATAATGTTCCCATAAACATAAAACAGTGCTAAAAATCAGACCTGAAATAAAGTTAGGAGGATCAGAAACCATGGCATTATTAGAGGCACAAAGCCTTAAGAAAATCTACACCACCCGCTTCGGCGGCAACCAGGTGCAGGCGCTCGCCAATGTGTCCTTTGACCTGGAGGAGGGAGAGTATGTGGCCATCATGGGAGAGTCCGGATCGGGCAAGACCACGCTGCTCAACATCCTGGCGGCTCTCGACAAACCCACCAGCGGCCAGGTGCTGCTGGGAGGCAAGAGCCTTTCCGGGATAAAGGAGAAGGAACTGGCGGCTTTCCGGCGCAATAATCTGGGGTTCGTGTTCCAGGATTTCAACCTGTTGGACAATTTTTCCGTAAAGGACAATATCTTTCTGCCCCTGGTGCTGGGCGGGAAAGAATACAGAGAGATGGAAGAGCGGCTGCAGCCCATTGCCCGGAAACTGGGCATCCAGGAGCTCCTGGAGAAATACCCCTACGAAATCTCCGGCGGCCAGAAGCAGCGGGTGGCAGTGGCCAGGGCCCTGATCACCAACCCCCAGCTGGTGCTGGCGGACGAACCCACAGGGGCGCTGGACTCCCGGGCCACGGACAGCCTGCTGCGGATTTTCAACGAAATCAACGAGGACGGCCAGACCGTCCTCATGGTGACCCACTCCACAAAGGCGGCCAGCCACGCGGGCAGGGTGCTGTTCATCAAGGACGGCGAGGTGTTCCACCAGATTTACAAAGGGAACAGCACCAACGAGCAGTTCTACCAGAAGATTTCAGACACCCTGACGCTGTTGGCCACCGGAAACATGAAAGGGGCCTGAGGCCGAACCTGAATCTGTATAATGCTGCGTTGCGGAGTCGAAAACAGAGGCATGAAGAGAGGTTATGAAATGAAAAGAAGCTTTTATCTGAAATTAGCATCAGACAATATGAGGAAAAACGGTAAAACGTACACACCGTATCTCGTCACCTGTATCCTCACGGTGGCCATCTACTACATCGTCAAGTCCCTGTCCCTGAATCCGGGGCTGGGCAACATGGTAGGCTCCACTTACCTGAACGAGACCATGTTCCTGGGAAGCTGTGTCATAGGAATCTTCGCGTTCATATTCCTGTTCTACACCAACAGTTTCCTGATGAAGCGCAGGAAAAAGGAATTCGGCGTGTTCAATATATTAGGCATGGAGAAAAAGCATATTTCCAGGGTGCTGGCCTGGGAGAGCGTCTATACGGCCCTGATCAGCCTGGTTTTAGGCCTGGGGCTGGGGATAGCCCTGGACAAGGCCATGTACCTTGTGATCAACAAAGTGCTGGGCGGGGAAAGCCCCTTTGGCTTTTTCCTGTCCTTTGAGGCCATCCGGGGCACGTTCGCTCTGTTCGCGGTGATTTTCCTGCTGATCTGCCTCCGGGCCGTGAGGCAGATCCATATAACGGATCCCATCGCGCTGCTGCGGGCGGGGAATGTGGGGGAGAAGGAGCCGAGGACGAAGTGGTTCCTGGCGCTGGCCGGAGTGCTGGTGCTGGCGGGGGGCTACTATATCGCCTTGACTGTGAAAAATCCCATCGCTTCCCTGGTGCTGTTCTTCGTGGCGGTGATCCTGGTCATCGTTGGGACGTATCTGCTCTTTACCGCCGGGAGCATCGCGCTTTTGAAGAGCCTTCGGAAGAACAAGAGGTATTATTACCGGACGAAGCATTTCGTCAGCGTGTCCGGCATGATCTACCGCATGAAGCAGAATGCGGTGGGGCTGGCCAACATCTGTATCCTGTCCACCATGGTGCTGGTGATGGTGTCTTCCACCACCTCCCTGATGGTGGGGATGGAGGGCGCCATCGGGCAGCGCTATCCGGCGGATGTCATGGTGTATTTCTCGCCCGGCGGCCCGGAGGGGAACCCAGAGGGCGTGGAGGCCGTCCGGACCCTGCGCCGGGAGCTGGGAGCGCAGGGGGAGCGGGAGACGGTGTATCGCTATCTGGCGTTTCCCACCCTGCGGGATGATGATGAATTTGTAGTCTCAAAGGCGTATGCCCTAGATGTCCTGGACGATATCAACAACCTGTTCCTGATCACCCTTGAGGATTACAATGCGTCCATGGGAGAGCAGAGGACGCTGGAGGATGGGGAGATTTTCCTGTACTCCAACCGGGGGGACTTCGATTCTCCCACCCTTCGGCTGATGGACAGGGAATACCGGGTGAAGGGGAGGCTGGACTCTTTTGTGGGGAACGGTATCGTGGCGGCGAATATAGCCAGCACATACTTCATCGTGGTTCCGGATGTGGACGCGCTCCAGGAGATTTATGAGGAGCAGAAGGCGATTCTGGAACAGTATGCAGGGGAGATCAGGCAGGTCTATGGCTTCGATATGGAGGCCGAAAGGGAGGAGCAGAATGCTTTCTGCAATGCCCTGCGGGAGCGGCTTTCCCAGAGCCAGATATCGGCTTCGGTGGAGGGGAAGGCGGAAGCCAGGACGTCTTTTTTAGGGGTGTACGGAGGGTTTTTCTTCATCGGTATCTTTCTGGGGACGCTCTTTGTCATTGCCACGGTGCTGATTATCTATTACAAACAGATTTCCGAAGGGTATGACGACAAGAATCGATTCGAAGTCATGCAGAAGGTGGGGATGAGCAGGGATGAGGTGAAGGCTTCCATCCATTCCCAGGTGCTGACGGTATTTTTCCTGCCCCTCATGGTGGCGGGGATTCATGTGGCGGCGGCTTTTCCCATGATTTCCAGGCTGCTGGAGCTGTTCAATATGCTGGACACGAGGCTGTATGTGGCCTGCACGGCAATCTGTTTCCTGGTGTTCGCGGGGATGTATGTGATGATTTACGGCCTGACGGCGAAGACTTACTACCGTATCGTCAGCAGATAGGCAAACGGCGCGGAGACAGGGGAAGGAGCGCAGGGCAGTTATGATGAGGCGAAAGATGCAAAGGGATATTGCTTTTGATTGGCGGCATCCGAAAGGGGAGAGGGTATCGGCGGCTGCCTGACTTCTGGCGGCTGTCTTAGGCCTGCCGGTTTATGAAAAGCAAGATGGAACCTGGATTCGGGAGAATTGGGAAACGATGGAAATTAAACTTTATTTCGATATTATAAATATGAAATCAAGAAGATTAAGGAGGAAACAAATGATGAGTGAGAGAGAAAAAGTAAAGGAAATGAGGAAAAGGAAGCTGAAACGCGCCATTATCCTGGGGCTGTTTGCGGTGCTCCTCGTCAGACGGCACATCCGCCGCAGGAGGAAAAGAGATGGGGAAGCGGAATAGGGCGGCCGTCCTGCCGGGTGTTGTGCTGTCGCTTGTGCTGGTGATTTTGCCGCTGCTCACGGCTTGCGGCATCCGGAACATGGAGGCGGAAACATGCCTCGAATTTCTGGAGGGTCTGGCTTCAAATCTGGGAGCTTCCCAGATTACCGGGGACGGGGATCTGATGGGAGAGCGGGTCTGCGGGGACGATGCCTACACGGGAAGCTATCTGGCGGAATGCAATGGCGACACCGGGCGGGACGTGATATTCGGAGGCGGCTCCACAGAGTCCCGCAGGCTCCGGGTGTATGGGCGGATTCTGGCGGACAGGGGGCAGGCCGAGGTGAGAATCCGGATGAACGAAGCGGTGGTGGTGCTGGAGACGGACGAGGAGGGACGTTTTGAGACAGAGCTGCGCCTGAAAAGCGGTGGAAATTATATCATGGTGGACTATAAGGACTTTTCCGGCACCGTGGAGCTCAACAGCGTGTGCCTGCCGCCGGACTGGGACGGTAAAGACGCCCTGACGTTCAACCGGTAGTGGAATGAAGTAGAATCCCTTTCGATTGCGCATCCCGGATATCTGATATATACTGAATCCATCAGCTGATAGAAAAAAGAAAATCAATCGACAGTTGAATGGAGGAGATACACATGGATATCGGGAAAAAGATTAAGAACCTGCGCCTGGAAAAGGAAGTGAAGCAGGAGGAGCTGGCGGAGTACCTGGGGGTGTCCGCCCAGGCCGTGAGCAAATGGGAGACGCAGGCCAGCGTGCCGGACATCGGGCTGCTGCCGGGCATCGCCGTCTTCTTCGGGGTCACCATCGACGAGCTGTTCCAGCTCTCCGACGAGGCGGAATTCGAACGCATCGAAAATATGTTCTGGCACGAGCGCCGGATTCCCCCGGAGACCTTCGACCACTGCGTCAGGTTCCTGGAGGGCGTGCTGAAAAACCAGCCGAAAAATGTCCGGGCCTACAGCTGCCTGGCCTATCTGTACAACCACCGAGCCGCCAGCGACCATGACACGGCCAGCGAGTACGCCAAGAAAGTGCTGGAGCTGGATCCCCGGGAAAAAAGCGGCTGGGTGGCGTTCCTGGAGGCGGAGGGCGGAGTCTGCGGGGACGAATGGTACGACAACCATTTCCAGGTCATAGAATATTTCAAGGACTTCCTGAAAAAGAACCCCGGCAACTACTGGGGGCTCTATGGAATCATCGAAAATATGCTGGACGATGACCGGTTTGACGAAGCGGTTCCCTACATCGAGCAGATCCGCACCGCGGCCAAGACACAGCAGTATGATGTCTATATGGGCGATGTGATGTTCGGCAGGGGGAATCCGGAGAAAGCGCTGGAGTACTGGAACGCGGCGGTGGAGCATTTCCCGGAGAGATGGCAGTCCTACTGCGACAGGGCGGACGGATTCCGGAAACTGGGCAGATACCAGGAAGCCCTGGCGGATTATGAGAGGAGCTTTTCTATGCAGGAGCCGCCCAGGATCGCGGACGGCCTGTACTCCATGGCCCAGGTGCATGAACTGCTGGGGGATTTCGACGCCGCCATTGCCGACAGAAAGCGCATCATCAAGTGCCTGAAAGAGGAGTACAATACCTTTTCCGGGGAAAGCATCGATGCGCAGAAGCGGGAGATCGAGCGGCTGAAGCGGCGCAGGGACACAGAGGAAAACGACTGATTCATGTCAGGCTGCATGAATGGGTACAGGATGGTGGAGAGGAAGAAAACCCATGCGTTGAAAATTTCCAAGATTGCGTGGAGGAAGAGACAGAAAATGAATGACGAAATAGCGATAAAAGTTTTAACACATTCCCAGATACATTCCGATATGCTGAAAGATTTCAGGCATGAGCAGAAGATAAGGGAGAAATATGTAAAAGACGGAAACGGATACAAATTAAGAAAGACGGACGAGCTCCGCCAGTGGAGCGAGGAGAAGAGAATCCGGTTATCCCGGTATCTGTGCCGGCAGTCAGGCAGAGGTGGCGCTGTCCTGGGAGCTTTCTCACCGGGCGGCAGGCTGGTGGGCTTCGCCGCCCTGGACGGTATGCTGCAAGGCATGGGAGATAAGGAATATGCGAACCTGACCATGCTCTTCGTGGACGATGAGTGGCAGAGGCAGGGCATCGGGAAGAAATTGTTTGAACAGATATGCCTGTGCGCCAAAGACAGGAAAGCGGATAAGCTTTTCATTTCAGCGGTTCCCTCCCGCGACACCATTGCCTTTTATGCCCGCATGGGATGTTCGGATGCGGAAGGAATCGTGGACAGTTTCATCGACACGGAAGAGGACCGCTATCTGGAGTACGTTCTGAGAGAGGACGCTGCAGGGGATTAGAACAAAGACTGATCCGCCAGGAAAGGAACCAGTTCGCTTACCGGAAGGACGCGCTGCTCCATGGTGTCCCTGTCCCTTATGGTTACGGTTCCCTGCTCCAGGGTGGCGTCATCTGCGGTAATGGCATAGGGAATCCCGATGGCGTCTCCTCTGCGGTATCTCTTTCCGATGCTGCCGGACTCTTCGTACTGTGCCATGCAATGTGGGGCCAGCATCGCGTACAGCTCTTTCGTTTTCCCGGCGTGCCTCTTTTTGCTCAGCGGCAGTATATTGAGCTTGATTGGCGCAAGGGCCGGCCTGATGTTAAGAACGACACGACTGTCAGAATCTCCAATCTCTTCCTTATGCAGGCCTTCAAACAGCAGCGCCAGTACGATGCGGTCTAGCTCGTAAGTGGATTCAATGATGTATGGGATATACTTTTCCTTTGTGGCTTCGTCAAAGGATAGACTCTTGACAGCCCTTGATTTCTGTGGTATAACGTAAAAAACGAACACAAAAGCTATGATAAGAAGTAGTAAGCATCCTGGATTTTCAGAGAGAAGGCGGCCGGTGCGAGCCTTTATGGAAAGGATGCCCAACCCATCTTTGAGCTGTGGGCCGAAATAGCAGTAAGCTTCACCGGGTTCTCCCGTTACAGAGATATGGCATCGGAGTCTCTTCCTGTGCCGGAGAGCGCGGATCATATCCGAATTTAGGTGGTACCACGGACTTATGTTTAGTTCGCCCTAAGCTGATAAAATGTCGGCTTAGGGCTTTTTGTGTTCAAGACAAAAAATGGAGGTATCCTTTATGAAACTTGAAAAGCTTGTAGGAGATCGTTTTCGGGAAAGGCCGTCAGACTGTGTCATTGACAGCCATGCCCTCATGGTGCGCGGCGGCTATATGAAGTACGTGGCAAACGGTATTTTTTCGTCCTATATGCCGTTAAAAAGGGTGACCAGAAAAATCGAGCAGATCATCCGCGAGGAGATGGACGCCATCGAAGGGCAGGAGGTGCAGTTCCCTGTTGTCATGCCCGCATCCCTTTGGCAGGAGTCCGGCAGATACGAAAGCATCGGCCAGGAGATGGCCCGTTTCCGCGACCGCAGCGGGAGCCCTCTTGTGCTTGGCATGACACATGAGGAGGCCGCTGTCCATCTTGTGCGTGATTATGGGCAGAGTTACACGAAATATCCGTTCATGGTGTACCAGATCCAGACGAAGTTCCGGGATGAAGCAAGGCCGAGAGCCGGCCTTATCCGTGTCCGTGAATTTACCATGAAAGATGCCTATTCCTTTCATACCAGTCAGGCGGATTTAGAGGACTATTACAGGAAATACCACAGGGCTTATGAGCGCATCTACGCAAGAGTGGGCTTGCCGGAGGTCATTTCGGTGGCTTCCGACTCCGGTATGATGGGCGGGAACATTTCCCACGAATTTATGCTGCTCACCCCTATCGGTGAAGATTCCATTGCCATCTGTACGGAATGCGATTACCGGGCCAATATGGAGGCGGCAGAGTGCATCGTCCATAACAGGAGAAATGAGGCTGCCCGGAATCTTACATTGGTGCACACGCCGGGCATCCACAGGATTGAGGACGTGTGCGAATTCCTGCACTGTGAGGAAAAGGATTCCTGTAAGGCGGTGGTCTATCAGCGCAATTCCGACGATCATTATATTGTATTGTTCATCCGCGGCGATTTAGAGGTCAATGAAACCAAGCTCACGAATTATCTGGGCTATGACCTGCATCCGGCGGTCATTACCGAAGAAAGCGGATTGAACGCGGGATATATCGGGCCGGTCAACCTGGCCGGCGATTTCACCATTCTGTATGACCGCTCTCTGGAAGGGATGAGCCATCTTTCCTGCGGCGCGAATGTCAGTGGATATCACTACACCGGACTGGACATGAGCCGTGATATCGAGGGCGCAGAGTATCACGATTTTGCCAAAATACAGGAAGGCGGCGTCTGTCCCCGCTGCGGCAGGCCCGCTATCAGGGTATGCCGCGGCATTGAGGTGGGCAATATTTTCCAGCTGGGCACCAAGTACACCCGGTCTATGAATATGACTTATATCGACAGCAATGGAGACGCCCGGTATCCGGTCATGGGATGCTATGGTATCGGCATCGGCAGACTTGCGGCTTCCATCTGCCAGGCCCATCATGATGAACACGGCCCCATATGGCCTTTGGCGGTGGCGCCGTGGCAGGTGCATCTCTGCGCCGTCCGCGCCGATGATGATGAGGTCAGGGCTTACGCCGACAGGTTGTACGAAGAACTGCGAAGCAAGGGGGTGGAGGTCATATATGATGACCGCCGGGTCAGCGCCGGAGTCATGTTCTCGGATGCTGACCTGATTGGGGCGCCGTTTCGGGTAATTGTCAGCCCCCGGAACAGGAAACAAAATGTGGTTGAAATCCTTTCCAGGGATAAGAGCTTGTCTGCCAGCGTTTCTATGGATTCGGCAGCGGAAGAAATCCTGAAAATTCTGTCGGCGGCAATGTGAAGCTTCCTGTGCCGCGTTGCAGGATTCCCTGAGCTTTGGGCGTTTCCGGCAGCTTCAGGAACCTGCGGTGGGCTTTCGGATATTGTACGGTATTCCGTTGATCTCCTGCATGTGATATCCCCGGAAATACCAGGACGGTACCGGATTGCGCATATTTTGATACCAGTCCAGCACATCTCTGGCCTGATTCAGCATGGTCCCTACTTCCTTTTCCCCGAAAGGAACCGCCCAGGGGACGGAGGAGAGCATGTTGCTGCTGATATAGAGGGCCAGCAGCCGCCAGAATGCCTCCGGCACCTGATTGTCGAAATAGCCGTTCACAATGCCTGAGGCAAAAAGAGGAGAGCACTGGGCGCACCATACGATTCTGTTGAATTCTTCCCAGGGGTCACCGAAATCGAAGCGGTCGAAATCTATGATTACAAGCTTGTCGTCTTCCAGCATCATGTTGCCGATATGGTAGTCGCCGTGCTGGAAAGACTGAGGCCTGCCCGCCAGGAGATGGCGGTTCGCCTCTATATAGGCTATCAGGTCTTCAGCGCCATCGAATTTTTGCGGGCATTCTCTGTACATCCTGATTTTACGGTTTATCTTATCGTTGAACCGGGTCTCCCAGTCTGGCTGGTCTGCCGGAGCCGGGATGGAGTGGATGGTCTTCAGGATTCTGCCTGCTTCCAGGCCATGGGCATACTGGGCAGAGTCCGCGAGATAGGGCATGGCCGCTTCCGCGTCTATACCGTCCACCCAGGTCTGGACGATATAGACGCCCTCTTCACACTGGCCGAATTCCACTGGCCTGCACATAGAGATTCCCAGAGCCGCAACCTTCTGCTGCATCCGGAACATATCCGCCCGGGAGGCGCTTTTCTCAAAAGGCGTGATGCGCAAAAGGTACTTTTTTCCATCTGCGGTGACGGCGCGATATTTTTTGTCGCAAGACCAGCCCTTGTCTATAGGCTCCTTGGAGACGAATTTCAGCTGCGGCATGTGGTTTCTCCTTCCATGTCTGTTCCTTTCTCCAGGGCATTAGGGAGCTTTTCGCGGAGAAAATTACAAATCGTATCTCTCAAAGAGCGTATCACGGAAAACCTTATCCCGCACGGCCCGTTCCAGGTCGCTGCCTCTTTTTTCTTCAACCAGTTTTAGATAGAGCTGGTTCAGGCGCTTTTCCCCTTCTTCTCGCCCTTCTTCCCGCATGGTCTCCGCGAACGCTTCTTCATCAAATTCCGTAAGCAACATAAGCTTCACCTCCGCTTTCTTTTTCAGGAGATACTCCTTCAGCATCCCTTCCTTGGTGCATCTGTCGATGGCCTTGTCCATGGCTTCGGGCAGGCTGTCCCCCGATTTCTGGTATTCCCGGACATATTGTATGAGCGCCACATATCCTTTCAGAGCGGGGCAGCGCTGCAGCAGGTTCTGGTTGCCGTTTCGGTTGATGTTCAGCATATGGGCAGTCCACTCATAGCCCTCTTTCGGAACCAGGAACGCGTCCGAGAGCTTCAGCTCCTGTCTGTCCGGCGCGTCTTCCCGTCCGTTATAGAACACATAATAATCCGGGGCGGGAATCTTCACAAGTTTCTTTCCATACAGCTTCATGCCCCTGGCCTCCAATATCCCGTCGATGTTATGGGCATAGTAGATCAGTCCTCGTAAGGGCATATTGTAGTTCAAGGTGCTCTGGTGCTCCCAAAGTGTCAGCTGGTTCTGGAACAATACGGATACGTCGTTCTTCCCGTGTATGTAGATTGCGTCAGAAAGCGTAACAACCTCCAGGCTGTCGGCATCCTGATAATCCGTATCGTTCAGGGCGTTGAACAGGGACAGCGCGTTGCGCTTATCCGAGAACAGATCATTGAAGACCGTGTCTTTGTGGCTGCGTCGTATCGTATTTCCTTTTGCCATACAACATTCTCCCTTACTTGTCATATCGTTCTTTTGTACGGGATTCTTCTATTCGGCCATGGAGTCCTGCATACAGGCCGGACAAAACGGCAGTCCCGCCGTCCGGGCCCGCCGGAGGTAAGGAATTGTCTACAAATAACTGATGCGAGTTTATAGCCGTTTTCTTTGTATTTCCGGGCTTTCGTCTAAACAAGTTGCATCAGTTATTTTCTGACAGTTCCTAATATTTGCTGGAAGGAAAGGCCGTTCTGATAGTATCAACTGGATATCTGTATTTTATCATATATGGAAGCTGCTGTAAATGCAGGAATTCTACCACTGCAGGCTTCTGCCGCAGAGAGGAAGATGTTTATTGATGACCATGCCTTATTTTTCACGTTGCGTTTCCATTTTTATCCTCTTGCTTGCCTGCCGGGGCGGGCAGGCAAGCGGTTGTCTGAGAGTGCGCTTGTTCCGGATGCTGCGTTCAACATCCTTTTTCCGCCATGTCCCGAATCGCCGCATCCTGGCTCAGATTACGTCATGAATGGAAAGTATCAGCAATACACAGCTGACGATCAGGAACAGCGCCGTCAGGACGACTCCGGTGTTGAGCCGCAGCTTCTCCGGGCTGTGTGCCGGTTCCAGGAGGTTGGCGCGGCGCAGGGCAGTGACGAAAGGCTTATAGAGGAGCATGGTGATTGCCGCGTTCAATCCGCCTTTGATCAGATTGAAGGGCAGGAACGCCGGCAGCAGCAGCTCGGCCATGGCTTCCCTGGGGATGCCCATGTAAATCGGCGCAATCAGATAATTCCAGAGCATCATGGCCGCCGCCTGGCACCCGCAGCCGCAGAAGAGGCCCGCCATGGCGCCGGACAGCGTGCGTCTCTTTTTGTAGAGGAATGCCGCGGGGCAGGAAAAGCAGCAGCTGGAAATGATGTTCATGACGCAGCCCAGGATGCCTGTCCCGCTGACGGTGAGCATCTGCGCCACGGAGACGATGACGGAAATGGCCAGCGAGTTGAGGGGGCCGAAGAGGAACCCGCCAATCGCGATGACCACGTCTTTGGGGTCATACTTCAGGAAGAGCACCAGGGGCACACGGCTCGCCACTGCGGCGGCGAAGGCAAATGCGCAGAGCATGCCTGTGGCTGTGAGTTTCTTTGTGTTGCTGGGATTCATGGGAATACCTCCTTAAAAAATTTGACACTTGAAAGCATGGGAATGCCTTTCAGGTGCCATTTTTTAAGGTGTATCGAAATGTCAACAGAGCAATTTGGAAAAAAGTGTGCAAAAATCAGTCAGAATCCTTCTGACAATCTCAATACACCTTCTTTAATCCGGACTATACCGTCGGTTCCGGAATTTCACCGAACCCCGTGCTTGCGCACCCGCGGACTGTCACCGCCGATCGGGAATTCCCGCGCACGGAGTGGTCGCGCTCCGTGGGGGTCACCCTGCCCTGAAGACATTGCTGCTATTCAATTGTTGAAAGGATTATAACACCGGAAAGGGAAAGTGTCAATACCGAACTGGGGTATTACATTTCAGGGCAAAAAAATAGAGCCAGGAACCTGTTTTTTAGATTCCTGGCTCATTAGTGCCCTTTACATATTCTGGTCTGTTTTCAGTTTTCTCACTTCATCAACTGAAAGGCCAACAAATTCCGCAATCTTTTCAAGCGTTATTGTCCCATCTTCCAGCATTTTCTTTGCAACATTTATCATTCCTTCTTTCAATGTCTGATTCCTCATATCTTCCATAGCACGGCACATAATCTCGATTCCCTCCTTGCTCTCTTTGAAAAATCTCACCCTGTCCGCCAGTGTCCCATAATACATATCCGCTGCGTCTGTGCAGGAGAAGTCATGCATTAACTTCCCGATTGGCGTATCGCTGCGGTAAGCGCCGTTTACATACAGTATGTGCGAACCGTCCTCAAATCTTTCCCCGGTTCCTAAAAAGCACCGCTCAATCGGATAGAGCGGCAGCCCTTTTCCCATTACGTCATTCTCTGTGATAAAGATTACCCACGTTTCCGGCAGCTTGTCGAAGTCCTCGCCTTTCTTCAAAAGGTTTGCGTCCATCATGCTGCTGTTGTACCTTGCCCTTTTTCTCCCGGCTCCTTTGTCGGAGCGCTGTACTTCTACATTCAGTTTTGCCCCTGTGCTGTCCGTAGCCAGGATATCCAACCTCACTGAACGGTTCAGCAGGTTCTCCACAAATACCTGGGTGCGGACGTCCAGCACCTTTAAATCCGGCTTTTCCAGCACAATCCGCAATACCAGTTCTATGCTTGCCGTATCCCCCTCAAAACACTTTGTGAAGAAATCATCATCAAGCAGGCGAAAGCCTCTTAGCCTCTGTAAATCTTCCTGATGTTTCTGGTCGATCTGTTCCGTCACTGTCAATCTTCCCACCTGCTTTCCCTTCTGTTTTCGTATCTCCATACTACCATAAACCTCCTGATTTTACAAGCCGGGAGCAGACGCATAGCGTCGCGCATTTCTGATTCCCGGCCTGTTTCCGTTATCGCTTTTTTACATCTGCTGTATCTCATTTTTCAGCATACGCTTGATTTTGTCGCTCATGGTTTCCCTGCTGGTCTTGCTGAAATGAACCCGCACAATGTAAGTAGTCTGGCCAATCTCCTTCGCCGCCGCTTTGGTCGCCCTGGCTCCTTCCTCCCGGAAATTCTTTCCGGAAAAAAGAATCGGCGCACACCGTTCCAGTATGCGGTCGTAAATCCTTGCGTGAGCAAGGTCTGGCGGGTTCTTGATTTCTTCCAGTTTCAGGTTTGTTGTGACAATCAACGGCTTCTTACTCCGATATCGGCTGTCAATGACGGTGAACATCTGCTCCATGGCATACTCGGTACTGCGCTCCACTCCTAAATCATCAATGACAAGCAGGCTGTAATCGTCCAGGCTGGCGATAAAGGCCGCCCTGTCCTCGGCAAACGCGCCGGGCAGGCGGTTCCTCTTTCTTTTTGTCGGCGTTCGCCCAGCGCCGGATTGTGGCGGCATGGTTTTTATATCCTTTTCCGCTGGATTCCATGTACTCGGACAGCCGCTCAATGTACTGTTCCCAAAGAGAGGGAAGTTCCGTCTGGAGTTCTGCCAGTTCCGCGGAAGATAGAAACACATTCCGGTATCTCCCATAGGCGTGTGCCATATCCCCCTCTCTATTCTCTATACTCTTATCTCTAATCTCTTTATCTCTATACTCTAATATAGGCGGACATTTGTCCACCCGGCCATTGGACGGACAAATGTCCGTTTCCCCGGACGGGAGCAGGTTCTGGCGTTTCAGCCTCATGCGCTCCTTTTTCTTCCGCTCCCCCTCGCTGGAGGACTGGCCGATCAGCAGCTGGATGTCGCTCATGTAATAGGCTCCGTCCGTCAGTATCTCCACAAGGCCGAACTCCTGGAATATCTTCAAAGCCCGCTCCACCGTTCCTACCTGATGCCGGGTAAAGGTGGCTATGGTCTGCACGGTATGGGGCAGGCAGTCATTCAGCAGGAGTACGCTAAAGCGTGACATGGCCGCCGTTGTTTCCGTTTGCGCTCTGCGGCGTGTTTCCGCTTCATACGAACGGCACATTCCCTACAGTATTTCGCCCGATTAGAGCCGGGCAGAAAAAGAGCGCCGCACTCGCTGCACCGCCTGCTTTCCGGCCGGTGGTAAAGGGCCGTTTCCAGCTGGTGGTCTAAAGGCAGCACCGCCGCACGGAACCAGCGGCAGAGCAGGGAGTGGGAAATGCTCTGGACACAGACGCACCCGTCCCCCTCGTCAAGCACGATACACTGGCCGTTGTCGTAGTTGCAGCACTCACGCACCAGCCGCCTCGCCCTGCGGTACTGCCGGTAGTCCATGGACGGGATTCGCTCATGCCGCCTGTTTCCCATATCTCACCTTACAGCGGCACAAAGGCGGCTGCCCCTCCCTGAAAAGGAAAACCGGCTCCGGCGCTTTCGCCCCCGTAGGCGCTGGCGGCGTGGGCGGCACGGGTATCTTTACGGTGATAGTGATTGTCATGATGATAAACTGCTGTGTCATAATTCCTGTTCCTCCTTCTTTCTGGCCGGTTCATTTTCCGTCCTGGCCAACTGCTCCGCTGTCTTTTTCAGGTTCTCCACCGCTTTGATGTCCTCCCGCATGGATTTCATTTTCTGGTACTGCACCGATTTCTCCGCTTTCAGGCGGTCGGCCTCGGCCTGCCATTTCTTCGGGGTGATTTCTTCGCCGTTGGCTTTCAGCTTTTCCAGATACCGGACAGCGGCCTCATATAATGCCAGTTCCGCACTGTGCTTCTGCTCAAACTGCTCCTTTTTCTTTCCCGGCTTCATCTTGTCGAACTGGCGGCGGGTTCCTTTGTTCCTCTCATATTTCTCCCACATGGAGAGATGTTAGTCCAGCACTTTGATACGCCGCTCGGCGGTGACAATCTTCCCACGCAGGGAATAGTAATCTTTGTTCATGGCGGCCACTTTTTCATAAAGCTGCTCCATGGAAGTGATGTGGTTGCCGTTCAGGAAATTGAACAAAGCGGCGCTTTCTTTCAGGTTCCTTATCTTCCCATACCGGGAGCCGGGTTTCCCCGCTGACAGCTGCACCTCATAAAGCTGCGCCATGATACTGTCTTTTCCTTCCGGTTTCTCTGCCTGCTCTTTCGTCCATTTATAGAGCCGGGTAATCCGTGCCTTGATTTCTTTCAGCAGCTTATTGTCGGCGGCAATCTGGCGGTTGATGTTTCCCTTCTCTGTGGCAATGCCTTTCCGCTCCATCTGGCTGGCGGCAACGCCCAGATGGATGGAAGGTATCTTGTCAATGCCCTGACGCTCGTAGGAGCGGTGGTCAATCCGTTCCGGCCTGCCAGCAGCCTCCAACGCTCTGTTGGCGTAGGCAGCCCAGGCAGCCCTCCACTTCTCTACATTTCCCTTGTCGTTCCAGTCGGTGGTGTCCTCCCGGTGGCTCTTCCAGCCGCCTTTGCCGTTGGGGATTCTCTGGCCGTTTTCGTCCAGTTCGTAGACCTTCCGGCATTTCGCTCCCCACTGTCCGTCCTCCTTTAGCGGCCGGATGGTGAGCATGACATGGAAATGGGGATTGCCATCCTTCTTGTCATGGATAGAGAAATCCGCACACATACCGGCAGCGACAAAGGTATCTCTGATGAAAGAGCAGGCAAGCCGTAATTGTTCTTCACGGTTCAACTCTACCGGCAGGGAAATCTCTATCTCACGGGCAAGCTGTGCGTCACTGGTCTTTTCAACCATCTCCACGCTGTTCCAGAAGGTGTTTCGGTCTTGGTACTCCGGCGGGGCATGGGGTGGCAGGATAATCTCAGAATGGACAACGCCCCGCTTTCTGGTGTGATCATGGGTAAGCCCGTCCCATTCGTTGGTCATTTTCGTTCCGCTCCGGTAAGCGGCAGCGCCTACGGCAGACTTGGCCTTGCTGCGCTTGATAATCTGAACGGGCATATGGAAGATGGCTATGGTTGTTCGCCTCCTTTCGGGTAGGATAGATTGGCTTCGCTGGAAAGGGCAGACGCAGGGCGGGTGTCCTTTCCGGCGGAGCGCACAAGGGGTTTGGGGAGTGTAGCTCCCCATTGCGTCCAGAGGACGCCACGCCCCCGGCAGGGCGCACGCACCGGAACGGTGTATAAGTGCGCCGTTGGATTTCTAAGATTGCTGCATACCTTGGCTTTCAGGCTCGTTTTTCAGCAGTCGCATGACTTCCGGCAGGCGGGAAATGGCGGATAAAAATGCTTTGATTTCCTCGCCGGTCATGGCGGCAGTGGCAGGGAAGATACTTTCCAGAATCGCCCCATGCTCAATCAGGCGGCGTGTCCTGGCTTTCCGCTCTGCGTCCGTTTTCCGGTTCAGGAGAATCTTCTGGCGGTTCTCCAACTGGCGGATTTCCGTCTTTACTTTTTCCTGCTGGCTTTTAAGCTTGCCTATATCTGGCATTTGCAGTCACCTCCTTTCGGGCGGTAAAAAAGACAGCCGTTTCCGGTTGCCTCGTATAATAAAAAATTTATTGTTACTGTTTTTGCATGAAGTGATTCCGTTCCCCCTTTGCTGTCTGTATTCTCTGATAATCGCTTTTTATATTCCAATTTAGCATATAAAGGGGAGCATACACGCACCATATGATTAAGGCTTGCTGACAGTTAAAATACAAGGGAAGGGAGCTGACAGCATGATTAAATATGACCGGCTCTGGTCTACCCTCAAAGAGCGGGAGATAAGCCAGTACAGACTAATCAAGGATTTCGGCATAGATAAAGCACAGCTTCATCGGCTGCGGAAAAACATGGTTGTCAAAACCATGATTCTTAACAACTTGTGCCGGATTCTAAACTGCCGTATTGAGGACATCATGGAGTATGTACCAGACGAAGATACGGACTAAAGGGGCAATGCGGACTTGGATTTGCGGAGCCTCTTTTTTGTTGCCTTCACCGTTCCTGCGCCGGTGGCCTCTTGTCCGGATAGAGTTTCCCGGCCATAACAGCGGCATGGTTCCTGATTTTGATTTCTCCCCGCTTCTCACTGGCTCTGGCGTTTTTATAGCCTTCATCAGAGAGGAAAAAGCGGTATCGCTCTCCGGGGAATCCCACCGGGCTGTCACTGTTCAAAATATCCACCGTTACCATGTGCCTTGTTTCCGGCAGGAACCGCTCCATGCTTGCCAGGTCATGCCCCTGCAGAACCGGCTCCCCCTTCCCGGCTTTGGTGGCGGCAAGCCTCTGGCGGATAGAATTATCCCGCTTTTCGATAAAGGCGGCCCGGTTATCCGCAATAAAGCGGCTGCACTCCGGCTCTGCCAGTTTTTCCAGTTTCCGTATGGTATTCTCGACAATCACTTTTGAGAGTAAATCGTCCTTCCTTTCCAGAACTGGCACAATCTCTTTCAGCCCGGCAAGGGTTTCTTCCTTCGTTGGTGCGGCATACTGGTAGAGCATTTCCAGTTCGCTTTTGTTAAAATTCATTTGCCTCATTCCCTCCACTTCTTTTTCTCAAAATAGTTTCGCATTCGCTTTAAGCCGCTCTTAACGGTCTGCTGTACCACGGATACGCTTACGCCTTCTTCTGCGGCAATCTCAATCAGTTTTTTGCCAAGCATGTAGCGGGCATGGATACGCCTCGCCTGTATGTCCGTCAGACTATTCATAGCTTCGGACAGATGTTCCAGTGTGGCAAGGAAAAGCTGTTCTTCCTCCTGTTCCAGCAGAATCTCCTCTGGGGATTTGGCGGTAAAATCAAAGGCACAGTTTTCAATCCCGTCCTCACAGTCAAGGGAATAGTACGCCTTGTGATACCAGATTTTATGGGTGAGGTTGTTTTCCTCCCTCCGCATAAACAGCAGAGCCTCGGCCACCTCGTCCGATACCTCAATAAATGTGTCTGTAACAAAAAGCGGGTAATAATACTTTTTCAGGTTGATTGTTTTCATGGCTAATCTCTCCTAAAATGTGGAGAGGACAGGCAGCGGTTTCCTGCCTGTCCTCTCCGATAATGTGATAGGGAAAAAGTTCCCTTCACTGGTTAGCCCGAAATCGGCCAATCGTAGGGTCTGTATCAGAAAAATTTTTTAATTTTTTTTCCGTACCGCCTCAATGCTGTCCTGTATGGCAGCTTTGGAGCAGCGGCAAAGCCCGGCAATCTCGGCATAGCTCAAACCCTCCAATGCGTAGAGCAGGAACCGGCGGCGCTGCGCCTCGGTGCAGAGCGCAAGGGCGGCCTTAATCTCCAGCAGGGTTTCTTTCCTGCATACCCACTGTTCCGGTGTCTGGTAGTAGCAGGAGCGCCCTTCGGTGAGGACTATGTACTCGTCAAACTCCCGGCTGTCCCAGTGCCTCCGCTTCTCATGGGCAAGGTTTTCTTCCTTGTGGTCGGCTCTGTCCAGGTACTCATATACTTCGACTGTGACCTCCACGGACAGTGCTTGTCCGTCTATGTTGATGGTGACTTCCATCTTCCTTTCCGACCTTCAGATTTTTTGCAAAGATTTCTGAACGGAGTGAGGCGGAGAGTGGCAGTGGGGAGCGTGTGCACCTCCCAAGAAAACAAAAGCGCCCGGATGGTTAAATTCCATTCGGACGCATAAGATACGGTATTCAGTTAGAATATGACAAATTTCGCATTTGCTGTCAGGGTGTTCCCAACTGGCTAATATGCTTTTTTTGACAGTAATATATTTTGTGTCAGTTCACATTTATAGATAACTTGTATCATAACAGCTCCCATCTAAACCGCTGTTGTCTACAAGTCAAAAAATGTTATACCTTCAAGAGTTAAAAGAGCAACGGCTTATAAAAAAATGAACCGATAACAATGAGTGAATTTGCTCAATGTTACCGGCTCTGCGTCTGTGCGTCTGGCTCTTTGATAACTAATACATTATAATCTTTTACGTGGATTATCATTTCCTGCTTACATTTGGGGCAGAACAGCGGGAAATTCCGAAGCTCTGTGTCTGACCGCATTTTAATGCGTGTCTTGCTTCCGCAAACAGGGCATAATAACCATTTGAATTGCTCGTTCCCGTCATGATTCATGGTTCTTATGCTTGCTTTCTTTTCGCAGTACAACGCTGCTGATAACGCTGATGCCGCCCAACAACGCACAAGATTTTGACGGGAAAAGGATTCCTGCCGCCACCAGACCAGCACCGACAACTAAGTTACAAGCCGCAGCCGTTTTTAACGCTTTCTTTTTCGGGTTGGGAAGTTCTACGGAAATCCCCAATCTACCATTCAACTTTTCGCAAGCCCGATTTACTTCTTTAATCATTTTGTCCTCCTTTAAAACAATAACTGTATGCCGTGATTTACAATAAGCAACACGCCAACGCCTATGACAATCCATAGGGCTGTGGCTTTCTTTTCTTTCCCTTTTCTCTTGTTCAGAAACAGGAAAATCAATCCCACGCCCACAAGGCAGATACCAACAATCAATGATACGATTGAAATGGTCTGCATGATTTCCGCACTTGGAACGGGTACAAAATCGGGAATTGGAAAATTCATATTATCGCCCCCTTTCTTTTAATTGCTCAAATCTGATAAAATCATTTTTCTCATTGCGACTGCTGAAAAAATGATGCCTATGATACCGAAAATAACTGCCGCAACGGGGATTGACATCAATCCTGCGCTACTTCCCTGTGAGTTTGACGCTATGGCAACAATGACAATAGACGAAACAACGGTTGCAATCGCTGACTTCTTTATCATTCCAACATACAGCGGGAGAAGCCCCAACAGGATAACGGATATTGTTGTAACTGCCTGTGCCAGTATGTTTCCAAAGCTGAACGTGACAAAATCAAAACATTTTGCCGCAAGAAAGATTGTGGCATATTGGAAGATATTTGATAGTACATGGAACAGGAACATGATACCACATATCAAAATGAGTTTTGCCGTAATCAGTTTTGTGCGACTGATTGGGTAAGTGAAAAGCAAACAGATTGTTTTGTTTCTGTATTCTTCAATCACAAATACGGAAATCAGTACCGCTTCCCATACAATCAGAGTAGCCCTTACAAGCATTGCCGCTAACGTAACTGTATCTAACTGGACAGGGGCAAATCCCGGAAGCGTGGATATATTGCCGCTTGCGGTTAAAAGGCTGGACGTAAAGACGGAAAGCAGAAAGATAATAAAGTTAGCGATTAACAATCCGGCAATATGCGGCTTTAACGGTACTTTCTTAATTTCCATGCGGATAAGGTTCCACATTTTTTTCACCTCCTCCCAATAAGCCTAAATAATAGGTTTCAAGGTCTATCCCTTTGGCTGTGAGTTCTTTCATTGATACTTCCGCAAGCATAGCCCCGTGGTCAATAATTCCGATTGTATCGGCAATTTTAGATAGTTCGTCAAGGATATGGCTGGATATTAAAATGCTTGTGTGGTATTCATGGTTGATTCGCAGCAGCAGCTCCCGTACTTCTATAATTCCCTGTGGGTCTAAGCCGTTTATAGGTTCGTCTAAAATGAGCAAATCCGGCTTCGTGAGCATTGCCCTTGCAAGCGCAAGCCGCTGTTTCATTCCCAAAGAGAATTTCCCTACGGCTTTTTTGCCCGTTTCTGCAATCCCTAACAGTGACAGCGTTTCCATGATGTTTTCATAGCCTGCGCCCATGTATCGGCAATGGAGTTCCATGTTCTCGTATGCGCTTAAATGGCTGTAAAAAACAGGGCTTTCAATAATGCTGCCGATACGGGAGAAAACGGGATTGTTCCCCTTGTTGATAGTTTCGCCTAATAAACATACCGTACCTGTATCGGGGAAAATGACGTGGTACAGCGTTTTCATCAGCGAAGTTTTTCCTGCGCCGTTTGCGCCCAGAAATCCGTATACTTCCCCTTGCCTTACATTCATGCAAATATCATTCAGTATGGGGTTGCCCTCTATGGATTTTGATAAATGCCGGACTTCAACCGCATTTGTCATTCGCTCGCCCCCTTTTCGGAGCATAGCCGCCTTTTAAATATCAAAGTCGCTTTCTGTGCGATTCCGATAAGGGAATATTGGGAACTGCCTATACATGGATAAGAAAAACAAGTAACCAGTTCCCAACCGTCCTTACCGTAATGGTTCAGCTTATCAGACAGCGACTTTTCGGAATGTTCTGTTTCCTTGCTGTCAATTACTATCGTTTTGTACTCAAATTCTGTCATAACAATCTCCTTTACTCAAAAATATCTGCCACAAGGCTATCCACCATAAAATCAAAAACAGCGAAATAATCACAAGTGACGGAAAGCGTTTCTTTTGCATTGATTGTTGACAGCAGCGCACTCAAAATTCCATATGCCTGTGCTTCCTCCATTTTCAGATTGAGGTCTGCGGCATGGATAACCTGTCTGAAAAAATCGAAACTGTCAAACTTGATTTTCTTAATCGTTTCTTCCGGCAGCTTTGTTACAAAAGACTGAAAATCCGGCGTATTGACATTGTAGAGGAACGGCTTGCTGTCGTATTCCCGGAAAAGCCTTTTCATGGACTGTGCAAAGCCCTCTTTCGTCCGGCTGTTCCTGTTTATGTCGATAATTTTTTCTGTCAACCTCCTTTGTATGTCTGTGATTGTTTCAAGGAATAAATCTTCCTTTGTCGGGTAGAGCGTATAAAAAGTACCGATAGATATAACTGCCTTGTCGCATAGATTCTTAATGCTTGTCTTTTTGTACCCTTGCGCTATCCAACATTCCTCGCATAGTTCTTCCAGCTTTTTGCGGATTGCTTTTTTATCAGTGTCCGAAAGGACTGGCTTTGACGGCATAATTCTATTTCTCCCTTCTGGTGAATTTTACTTGCGAATATTCGTTATAAATATTCGCAAGTAAATAATAACATTTGTAACACATATTGTCAAGGTGAAAAAGTTTTGTTTATTGTGCAATAGTTGAAATCATATTTTTTCCCACTCGTGGTTCTTTCGTTGGCAGGCTGTTGGCCGGGATAAACACGCCTCTTTTCATATCCTCGGCACGAATAGCGGCTTTCTTCGCCTCGATTTCAGCCTTTTTCTTTGCCTTGATTTTATCCTCGTACCGTTTCTGTGTCCCGTTGGCCTTGCGCCGGAGATATGCCTGGTGCAGCTTATCCTTGCGTTCCTCTTTCTTCCGCAGGGCTTCCAGTTCCTCCGGCGTGAGGTCCACTTCCCCGAAATGGGGCGGTATGTACCTCCCGACAAAATTGAAGTAAATCTCAACCTCCTGCGTGGTTTCAATGCTGCCTTTCCGATCACGCTCATGGACAAGGATTTTCTCCACAAACTCATTCAGCATGGTGGTAGTCAGGTTGTCAAAATTCTCGTACTTGTCAACAAGGGCGATAAATTTCTCCGCTGATTTCCGGCTCTGCTCATATCCGGCGATTACCTTTTCCAGTTCGGCAATCTCGCCGGAAAGGGATTCCTGCTCCTTTGCGTACTGTGCGTCCAGGGCGGCATATCTTGCGTCCGGCAGCTTGCCCAGCACATTGTCCTCATAAATCTTGCATATCAGTTTTTCCAGTTCCCCAGCCCGTTTCTGTACCGCCGCCAGCCGTTTCCGCTTTCTGGTGATGTCGCTGGCCTGCTGCTCGGCCTGGGTTTCCTGAACCGCTTTGATAAACTCTGCCCGGTCATTTCTGGAATACTCCGCTATCGCCCGGAGCATATCGGAAACCAGTGTCAGGACGGCGCTTTCATTGATTCGGTGTTGCGTGGAGCAGAGGACGCCAACCGGAACCTTGCTATATTGGGAGCAGGTATACTGTGAGATACGCTTGCCGTTGTTGGTGCGGTGGACGTACATCTTGCCGCCGCAGTCGGCGCAGTAGAGCAGACCGGTGAGCGGGGCGGCTTCTCCCCAGCCGTCCGGGTAACGCTTCACGTTGGAACGGATTCTCTGCACATTCCCAAAGGTTTCAGGGTCGATAATGGCGGTGTGGGTGTCCTCGAAGATTACCCATTCATTTTCGTCAACGTAGTGGCTTTTCTTGTCCTTGAAATGTTTGCGGGTCTTGAAGTTGATGGTGTGGCCTAAATACTCACGCTTTTTCAGGATATTGACGATAGTAGAAGAACTCCAGCCATAAGGGTCTTTAAACGTCTTGGATTGGTTCACACCCTCCCCGTAATGAGAGAGGTGCAGGGAAGGTATCTCAATCTTTTCCTGTGACAGCCGGCTTGCAATCTGGTAGGGGCCGTATCCGTCCAAAGTCATAGCAAATATCCGGCGCACCACGTCAGCGGCTTCTTCGTCCACAATCCAGTGTTCCCGCTTTTCGTCCCATAAGTAGCCGTAAATGACCGTGCCAGTCAGGTGCTTGCCGCTCATGCCTTTTGCCTTGAATACGGATTTAATCTTGCGGCTGGTATCTCTGGCGTAAAATTCATACATGATGTTCAGGAACGGGGTAAAATCATTCTCTCCGTTGGCGCTGTCCACTCCGTCATTGATGGCGATCAGCCGGACGCCTCTCTGCCGCAGGATTTCCATAACCTGACCGACTTTGAGATAGTCACGTCCCAGGCGGCTCATGTCTTTGATGATGATTGCCTCGACGTTCCCGGCCTCCACTTCCTCCATCATGGCAGTGAATCCGGGGCGGTCGAACCGGGTTCCGGAGATTCCATCGTCCGTGAAATGGGTCGGGTTGGGAAAACCGTTGCGGTGGGCGTAATCTTCCAGCATGGATTTCTGGTTGCTGATAGAATTAGATTCCCCGTTCAATTCATCGTCACGGCTTAACCTCTCGTATAATGGAGTGATTTTGGTTTTCGTCATAGTGTCTGCCTCCTTACATGAAATATGCTCTAAATGTGTCCTTCACTAACCATGAGAAAATCTCGTGATTAAGAAGTCATTTAGAGCATATATCACCCAAAACCAACAAATCGTTTTTAATGCAGGCAAAGATATTCAATTAGCTGTAAACAAGCTGAAACAAGGTGTTTCGATAAAAGACGGTTTAGGGTTCTTTTATCATATAGCCGGATTCTTAGGGCAGCATTTTCGGTTTATTAGCAAAACATATCTTTCAGCAGTATAGTATCTGTGTTCAAGCCGATTGCCACGATTCAGGCCATTATCGATCAGTCAATTTCCGACTCCGGTCTCCACAAAATGCACTTTCGACTCCTTCCAGTATTTCTCATATACCCAGTCCGGATTGGCGTGGAAATTCAGCTGGTACATCCGGAATGTGACCAGAATGTCTTTGGGCTGCCACTGTTCCTCGTAGGAGTAGCGGTACTGCATGCCCAGCTGCCGCATCACTGCGCCGCTGTGGGGATTGTTGACGTCATGGGTGGCGGTGATGTACGGGATACCGTCGGCTTTGAGACGTTCAGCAACTGCTTTTCCGGCCTCGGTGACGATGCCCCTGTGCCAGAATTCTTTCCGCAGCCCATAACCGAAGTCGTGGCCGTCGTCCATGCTGACGTTGACATAGCCGATGGGGACATTATCCTCTTTCAGGCAGATGGCATATTGATAGGAGCGTTCCCGGGCATAGGCGTTCCGGTACCGCTCATTCCAGAAAGCTTTCGCTTCCTCCATGGTCTTTAAGGGGAACCAGGGCAGAAACTTATTTACCTCTTTATCGCTGTGCATGGCGAACAGGGCGGCCATATCCTGCTCCGTGAACTTCCTCAGCAGCAGGCGGCCGGTTTCTAATGGGGGAGTGTTTGCCGAACGTTTCTCCATGACATAATTGGTCAGAGTTATTCCCCTGCGTTCAACCTGCTGTTCCCGCAAGACCTGATATCCTCTTTTTTCAAAAAAAGCCCTTGCAGTGACGGAGGAATGGACAGTGATGTCCCCGGGTGCGGCCTTCTCCAGTTCGTCGCAGATGGCGGTGGCGATTCCCTGTCCCTGGTAATCTTTGTGGACGTATAACCGGTCAAGATATCCTGTTTTATCGATATCCCCGAAGCCGGTTATCGCATCGCCTTCGACTGCCACCACGCTGTAGTGTTCCTGGAGAGAACAGTTCCACTGCTCCAGAGCCGCTTCCCCGGAGGCCCAGGCGTCCAGCTGTTCCTTTGTGTAGTCTTTTGCGTTGACCTGATGTACGGTATTGTAGAAAAGCTCTGTCAGTTCTCTGCAATCTGACGGAGCATATTGGCGGATCAACATACTGTTTCCTCCCTGATTTCAAGAACCTCCGTTGCTTCCCGCTGGTCATATGGTCAGGCTGTGGGCGTGACCGCATCCCAATGAAATCTGGCCTGCATATGGGCAGGAGCGTCCTTCCATTTCGCGAAGCCGGCGATTCTTCTCTATCATATCACTTCTTTCCTATTTTGAATACATTAAAAAATGTTCCGGATAAATAAGAATAAGCGATATTCGGGAAGTGGACTTTTCAGCCGTATTATGTTATACTGACCACTAAAGCCGCGATTCCAGAAAGGTACCGTAATGCCCCCATGCGTCCCGATGAGCCAACGAAAAGAAAAGTCCGGGGGTTTCGTGGCTGTTCACATATTTTTATAGAAGAAAGAGCTGCATTTATTTACCTTTCAAAGGAAACGGAGGGGACTTTATGGGGAATTTATGGGGGTTTTTTGAAAATATCAACGAGATTGTCTACGTTGCGGATATAGAGACCCATGAACTGGTCTACATGAACAAAAAGGCCATGGATGTCTTCGGCATCGGCTCTCTGGCGGAGGCCAAAGGGCAGCCTTGCTACCGGATTCTGCGCAATGGCGCCGTCCCCTGCGCGTTCTGCGGCAGCTGCGCGGCCCATCAGAGCTATTATGAACAGCAGTACTACCATCAGCATCTGAACAGGCATTTCCTGCTCAGGAGCGCGATTCTGACGGAGAACGGGAAACAGTACCGCCTGGAGATGGCATTGGACATAAGCATCCAGGAGCAGCATAAGAGCATGGTGCAGGATGTCCAGAATTTGGAAGCGGTCATCAATGAGGGGCTTCGGGTGGCCCTTCTGGAGGACACGCCGGATCAGTCCCTGGATGTGCTGCTGGGATATCTGGGAAAGGCCCTGGGGGGAGAGCGGACTTATATCTTTGAGCGGAATTCCGCCGAATGCGACGACAATACCTATGAGTGGGTGGCTGACGGGGTGCGGCCGGAGAAGGAGAATCTTCAGAATGTCCCGCCGGAAGTCTGCGCCAGCTGGTACCGGAAGTTCAGCGTGGGCAAGCATATCGCCATCAACAATCTGGAAGAAATCAGGCACAGCGATTCTCTCCAATACGAAAAGCTGAAGCAGCAGGACATCCATTCCCTTGTGGTGGTTCCGCTGTACGACGATGACAGAATCATCGGGTTTTACGGTGTGGACAATCCGCCGGCAAAGTCCCTGGAATATACCTCCAATATGCTCCAGACAGCGGCCTACTTCATCGTCTCTTCTCTGCGGCGGCGCAATCTGGTCCGGGAGCTGGAGAAGCGCAGCCATGATGTGCTCTATGCCCTCAATGTGGATTATCTGGGGATTTACCAGGTGGATTTCCTCACGGACACATGCCGGATTTACCGGGAAAACGAATTCCATGGGGAGAACCAGCCCATGGATTTTGCGGATGGCTACCAGTTCGCCATGGAGCGGTACATTTCCCTGTATGTGACGCCCGGGGATCAGGAACGACTCCGCATGGTGACGAAAAAAGAGTACATACTGACCCAGCTGAAGACGAAAAAGAAATTCTACGTCCGCTACCAGGTGAAAGACAACCCGAAAGGGCTCAAGAACCTGGAAATCCACTTCTCTGTCACGGGGAAAGCGGAAGAGGAGCAGAGCGCGATTTTTGCGTTCCGCGATATCAATGCGGTGGTGGACCAGGAAGAAAGGTACCGGCTGGAAGCCAGACAGAGCCTGGAGGACATCCTGGAGGGAGGGAAGACGGGAATCTGGACCATCGAGCTGGAGGAGGGCTGCGAACCCAGGATGTATGCGGACAGAACCATGCGGATGCTGCTGGGCGCGCCGGAGGATATGGAGCCGGAAGCGTGCTACCGCCACTGGTTCGGGAATATCCAGCCGGACTATGTGGAGATGGTGCAGCAGGCGGTGCAGGAAATTCTGGAAACCGGGCGCTCCGAGGTGGTGTATCCGTGGAACCACCCGGTTCAGGGAAAAATTTATGTCCGCTGCGGCGGCGTGCCGGATAAGAAATTCAAAAAGCCCGGTGTCTGTCTCAACGGCTATCACCAGGACATCACGGAGACCATGGTGACCAGGAAGAAGCAGGAGCAGGCCATCATGGAACTGCTGGAGAAAGTGCGGCGTGCCAATTTGGCCAAGAGCGAATTCCTCTCTCACATGTCCCATGACCTGCGCACGCCCATCAACGGCATTCTGGGCATGCTTACCATCATGGAGCAGACCGAAGAGGAGCCCGGCAGGCAGAAAGAGTGCCGGGAGAAAATCCGTGTCTCCACGGAGCATCTGCTGTCCCTGGTGAACGATGTCCTGCTGGTCAGCAGGCTGGAGAGCGGCAGGCCTGCCGACGTGGAGAAATCTTTTGATCTTTTTGAGACACTGGAACACTGCATTATGATTATGTCCCCCCATGCGAAAGCAGCGGGGGTGGGCCTGGTGCTGGAGGAGATGCATCTGCGTCATAACAGGCTGCTCGGCAACCCGCTGCATCTGAGACAGATTCTGACGAAACTCATTGACAACGCGGTGAAATATAACCGGCCAGGGGGATTCGTATTCCTCCGGGCGGAAGAAATCTCCCGGGGAGATGATTGCGCTGACTATGAGTTTGTGGTCAGAGATACCGGAATCGGTATAGGAGAAGAGTTCAAAGAGCATATGTTTGAACCTTTCACCCAGGAAAATCCGGGCGCAAGAACCAGCTACAATGGAGCCGGGCTGGGCCTGTCCATTGTAAAAAAGCTGGTAGAGCAGATGGATGGCAAAGTGGAGGTGGAGAGCCGAATCGGGAAAGGGAGTCAGTTCCGGGTCACTTTGTCGTTTCCGCCGGACAGGAATCGGGTGCCGGAGCCGGAAGCGGGGAAATCAGGGCCAGGGGAATCCGGCGCGCCTGCCGACATTTCGGGAATGCGCGTCCTCTTGGTGGAGGACAATGAAGTCAACTGCGAAATCGTGGAATTCATCCTGGAACAGGCGGGCGCTTCGGTGGTCACCGCAAAAGACGGAAAAGCCGCAGTGGAGACTTTCCGGGCATCAGGCCACGGAGCCTTTGACTGCATCCTGATGGATCTGATGATGCCGGTGATGAGCGGATTTGAAGCCACCCGCATGATTCGGGGCCTGGACAGGCCGGACGCGGGAACCGTGCCTATCATAGCCCTGTCGGCCAACGCTTTCGAGGAGGACATCGCGATGGCAAAGGATGCCGGGATGAACGAGCACCTGGCCAAACCGGTGGACATGGACAGGATGTTCCGGGTGATAGGGCGGCTGCGGCGTCCGTCGGGCTGCGGTGGTTCCGGAACGTGATATTTCAGGGCGGCCAGCCGCTCTTTCAATCCAATATTTTCACAGGGCCGGAGATGATTTGCCTGGCCACGTACAGGACGCTGTCGGCCCGGGCATCCATAGTCCATTTCACCAGGGTCATCTCCCCGCGATGGATTTCGATACAGGTGATGCAGCGGGGATGGACGCAGCTGCCCGTATTATAATAGAAAGAAGGCTCTTCGGGCAGCACGGGCCGGTGGGTATGCCCTGTAATCAGAATGTGGTGTTCTGCTTCGGCCCAGCTGCGCAGGCTCTCCTCGCATTTCTCTTTCACCTCATAATTCTTAGCGGCGCTGGTGGGATCCAGGAAGCCCAGATTTTCCAGGGGATTCCAGAAATACCGCACCAGGAACCTGGCCAGGGGCCACAGGGTGGAGTTCAAAAAACTGGCCTGATGGCCGTGGGTCAGGTACAGGGATTTCTCCGGCGCGGCTTCGGCGTATAGTATGACGGCTTCCAGAAAGGCCGGGTTCTTCCTGCGGACAATGTTGTGGTTGCCGTAGAGCAGATGCAGCCGCCCCTTTTCCTCGAACCGGGCGAACATGCAGTACACATCCTCATGAATCTCCGTGATATTGCGCAGTTTCCGGTTCTCCCACAGCTCCTCGCCGTCCCCCAGTTCGATATACGTAAAGCCGTTTCTATAGTAATGTTCCATCGCCGCATAGTACAGATGCTGGTTCTTCAGGAAATTGTCTGCGGAGGTGCCCACGCCCCTGTGGCAGTCGCTGACCAGCACATATCTGGAGCAATGGTGGAAAGGCAGAACCAGCGCCTGGGCAAAGGCGCGGTTCAGGCGTCCGGCGGTGCTCATTGCTTTTTCCCGCTCTGGGGGCGCAAGCTGCGGCAGCATTTCGGACGCCGGCAGCCATATTTCCGGTGGCACCGTCTGTGGAAGCGGCGCAGCCGCATCAGCTTCCGGAAGCAGAACGGGATGTAGTAGTACAGGAACAGGATGCGGTCTTCCGTGCACTTAAAAGGCCTGGTGACCCAGAGGAAGAGACGGCAGTACATCCGGTTCAGGCACTGGGACAGCCAGCGGCGCAGGCGGGTCGGGAAGCCGTAATGTGTTTTGCCCGGCTGATGGAAAGTAAAGGACAGGCACAGGTTCTGTACCGTAATCCTCTCCGCTGGATACCCCGTCCTGCAAAGGCCCCGGTAAAAGGCTTCCAGCATTTCGCTGTTGCAGAAGCAGACCGTTGCTTTCAGGCACAAATCACAGGGCCGGGAGAAGACGCCCGGCAGAAAGGCCGTCAGCCACCAGTGTCTGTCGGAAATATTCACACAGGCGCCGTTTTCCAGGCACAGCTGCAGCGAACATGGCAGCATTTCCGTCTCCCCTGCCGCCTGGAAATGCGCCGTCCGGTATTCCGATTCGGACAGCAGCCTGTCGGCGTGATAGATGCCGATTTCCGCGCCGGCGTTGATGCCGTACTGGCCTTTCCAGAATTCAATCAGCCATGTCCGGCCACGGTAATTGAAATACACCGGAAGGGAGTCGAACACCATCCGGAACCGAGGCGCCAGGTAGTCGAAAACCCAGGTATAGCCGCCGGCTTTTTGCCAGGCATCTGCGGCGGAAGAGAAGAAACCGCAGCCGCAATGGTACACATAGCCGAAAGGCTGCGCCAGTTCTCCCAGCAGATTACATTTTCTGCATTTGTCCATGTCCCGGATTCTGCAGATGATTTTCCGTCTGCGGAAGTGACCAGGCAGCATGCCCAGAAGGGCTATTAAGAGTAAAATAAAAAGAGCAGCATACATGACTATAACCTATAATTCTATGTTGTTTTGCTCTATTATATGCTGCCTGTCGAAAAGATGTACCCGGAAAATTTATGACGGTCTCCTGAAAGCGGATGAAGCCGCCAGGCGGGGAGGTGCTGTTCGTGGATTCCATGGCGGTGGAGGAGGGTTACCGAGGCCGGGGCATCGGCCGTGAATTGTTCGACGCATTGCTGCAGCTGTGCCGTGAGCGGGGATATGACGGCCTGGAGCTTCAGGTCAATGCCAGGAATCAAGCGGCCAGGGCCATGTATGAGAAATACGGTTTTACGGAGAAATCGGTCAATATGGAGTTTTTGGGGATTTGAATGGGAGCGTTTTACTGTTCGCAATCAGACAGAATTTCGCTCTCATGAGCGGCATCGAAAGCCTGTAAGGCGGCATGGTTCGTCAGCGCTTTCATGATTCTCCACCCGTCACGGCTGCTGACGGCATTCTGGGGGATAGGCCTGAAGCCCAGATCCAGATAGACCTTGCAGGCCAGCCAGGTGGTGGTCTGAGTGGGGATTTTGGCATGGATGTAGCCCGACTTGCGCATGATATCCAGCACATAGGTGATCAATGGCTTCGACAGACCTTTCTTCTGATATTCCCTGCGGACGGCTACCCAGTGGAGCCAGCCGGAGCCGGACTTGTCCCGGCCGGTTATGTCGTGATATGCCGTGGCGGTGGCTACTTTCTCTCCGTCAGCATTTTCCACGAAGACCATCCGGTGAAAAAGCGAATCCTCCTTGCCGCCATAATACCTGTTCCAGGACTCCAGTCCCTGCTCATAGGTGTCGAATTCCTTTGCGGACTTCTCTATGTCGATCCAGGCGTCCCTGTCCCCATGATGATAGAAGACAAAATGATAATCGCCAGGAAGAGGGAGACAGGGTATGCCCTCCAAATCCTGTTCCAGCAGCAGTTCATAGTATTTTATCCGGCGGTCATGATTATCGAATCGTATAGGTGTTCTATTCATTGTGCATTCTCCCCAAATTCCCGTGCTTTCACGATGCATGCACAGCGCAGATGCTGTGTGGATTTCTATAAGTTATCACAATGTGGCTTTTGTGTCAAGCCGCAGCGGGGGTCCGGA
Source organism: Acetatifactor aquisgranensis (assembly GCF_943193215.1). Taxonomy (NCBI): domain Bacteria; kingdom Bacillati; phylum Bacillota; class Clostridia; order Lachnospirales; family Lachnospiraceae; genus Acetatifactor; species Acetatifactor aquisgranensis. Next base: position 86,784 of record NZ_CALPDH010000005.1, read on the forward strand.
CTTTGGGCTCCTGAAGAGTTTATTCAAAAAAGACATGTACCCTGAGAAGATACATGTCTTTCTGCGATGCAGATGGCGATACGGGAGGGCTACTCACTGCAGGCCAGTGATTCACGGATGTAAGCATATGCCCGCTCATCATGGGCTTTCATCCGGTCGATCAGCCCGGCGAACAGCCGCCGGTTCTTAGATTGTGCCAGCCGGCGCGTCTGGGCCTCGCCCCGCTCCCAGCCGCCCAGGACGGGAATCATCTCTTTCCACAGGATTTCACAGATGCCCTCCAGTTCTCCTGCGGCGGCGTTCAGCTTAGGCGCCGTTTCGGGAGATTGCTCCGCCAGCCTGCGCAGATACTTCGCTGCGTGGAGGCGCCCGTCAGAGAGGCAGTCCATGGCGTCGCCGTGGCACATCATGCGCTCCACCAGCAAGGGAAGGACGGCATCAGCCGAAAAATCCCGGTCGCGCAGCAGGGCGTCTTTCCAGGCGTCATAGGCAGATGTCCCCTTGGCATAGGTTCCGCACATGCGCCCCTCCAGGGCTTGTGCCGCGTTCCGAAGCGCTTCTTTGGGGGTAAGGGGAGGAAGGACTTTCGTGCCGGTGGCAATCAGGGCGGTGGTCTCCGGGTTCTCCCACCAGTCTTCGGTGATGAAATATCCGTTCTTTATAAGTTCGCATAGACCAGATCAGGATATAATGGTTCATATGGTTTGCCGCTCACCTCCTGTTAAGTTTGTCTCTGACCCGTCGGTACCCAGGCATGGACTGATGCCGGACGGTGCAGACGCTGTCTTTGCTTCGAAGCAACTTAAGTATAACATAGCCTGGTGGCCAGGGCACAACGATTTTGAGGATTTTGCGCGGAGTATAAATTACAGGCCCGTTTTAGGTTTGCAATAAAAGGGATTTTGCATTATGATTAGGCTGTGAGGAAAAGGTAGTTTCCGAAAAGCCATAGGATAAACGGCTTGGAGATTCCAAGAGGATATTATATAATCAAGGAGGACATATGGAGAATTTACAGGACAGATTCTGCTGGTATGAGGCGGAGGAAAACGGCGGGGCCGGGAGCCCGGAGGAAAGGTATCAGCGCATCGTGGACTGGGCGGGGCAGGCAAGGGGGACGAACCCGGACGCTTTCGACGCGGTGACGGTATGGCTTCTGGAGGGTGGCAGATGGGGCGGGGAAGAGCTGGCCCGCAACAGGACGATTTTCATGGAGGGAATCATCGGACGGTTTTCGCGGCAGTGCAGACAGCTGCGGGAGGAACTGACAGCCCTGATGCCATCGGGGCTGGTGAACATGGCCGTATTCGACACATTGGACAGGTTTGAGGAAGAGCTGGCGGGGGCGCCCCGGGCGGAGGAGCTGAAAGAAGTGGTGAGGGAAGTGTTCTCTGATTTTTCGTCCATAAAGAAACGTGAAACAAGAGAACTCTTCGCAGGGGGCATCACCGGCCACGAGGGGACGGATACGGTGGAGGTTTTCGGATACATCAATTACCTGAAAGACTGTGACGCCGGCGTGCAGTGGACCCTGTTCATGCCGGATGTGGTAAAACGGCAGCAGGATGGCTTCCGGATAGTGCGCTTCGAGTACAGGAAGCTTCCAGCCATGCGCTTTGTGGGGGTGGAGAAAGACTTTTCCCAGGATGCCACGGGCCTGGAGGAACTGCAGCGTGTCCTGGATGCCATTGAGAGGGAGGGGCATGGCAGCGAGCTCCTCTATGATGTGATACTGGTGCACCACTATGGCAGAGGCGTGGACGTGGAGCGCTGCCATGCGCTGTGGGGACGGTTCCTGGCGGCGGGCGCGCCTGTTCCCCAGGGGTACGCCTATGTGGATTTCGTCCCGGACAACGATGGGAAATTCGGCATGCCTTATCTGTCCCAGTTCGCTTTCGCGGAGTTCACCGGGGATATGGATGCCATGCATGGACAGGAGGGCTTCGACTGCGATGCCATGTACGATGTGACCAGGAATACGATTCTGGCCCAAAATGTGATGATTCCCTATCCGTCGAAATACTGGACGGCGGAGGTCTGTCTGGATGGATTCCAGAAAGGGAGCACGGCTTATCTGTTCAGTGTTGAGAGATAGAGAACCGGATTTTGTTTCATGACAAGGGCAATCAGGAGGAAAGAAGACAAAAATGATACAGGAAATGACATTCAGAAAAGAGAACGGAATGAAGATAAAGGGACGGCTGTACCTGCCGGACGAGAGGAGAGGGAAACTGCCCCTGGTCATCTTCAGCCATGGCTTCGGGGGCAATTTCCGGGAGCTGGAGCACCATGGGGCCGGTTTTGCGGAGGCCGGTATCTGCTGCCTGTTCTTTGATTTCTGCGGAGGCGGCATGCAGAGCCAGAGCGACGGCACCATGGAGGAGATGACCGTGGAATCCGAGTGCGCGGATCTGGAGACTGTCCTTGCGGGTGCAGGGAAGCTGGACCGGGCAGACCCGGAGCGAATCTTCCTCCAGGGCGAGAGCATGGGAGGGCTGGTTTCGGCGCTGGTGGCTGCCCGCCGTCCCCGGGACGTCAGAGCCCTGATTCTCTGGTATCCGGCTTTTTCCATTCTGGAGGATGCCGGGAGACGGTATATGGCCGGAGAGACCTGTGTGTTCGGCATTACCCTGGGGAAAGCTTTCGATGAACAGGCCAGGAAGATTGATGTGTATGGAAAGATAGCGGAGTATCGCGGGCCCGTATTGCTGATTCACGGCACGGAGGATTCAGTTGTGCCCATCAGCTGTTCCGAAAAGGCGCTGTCCGCCTACAGGGAAGCCAGGCTGATCAGGATGCCCGGCGCGGGACACGGCTATGAGGGAGCCGACAGCGCTGCCGCCAGAGAGCATTCCGTTGCCTTTATTCAGGAAACTATCTGAAAAATGTTATTTCGCTCTTGACAGTTCCCTAACGTCATCCCCTACGCACCATAAGATTTTATGATGCCAAAGGCCTGCTGAAACCCGTTTCCTATTCGGAGGCGGGATACCGATATTACAACCAGGAATCCCTGGCCGTGCTCCAGCGCATCCTGACGCTGAAGTACCTGGGCTTTTCCCTCCGGAAGATTGAAGAAATCATGGCATCCCGGAGCATAGAACAGCAGCTCTCGGAGCAGAAAGAACTTCTGATACGAAAAAAACGGCATCTGGAAGAAATCATCTCCGCCATCGAGGTGATGGAAAACAGTCAGGAAAGCGACAAATACGGTTTCCTGATCCGGCTGCTGAACCTGCTCACAGAGGATGAGAAGATACAGGAGCAGTACAGGACCGCAGGCAATCTGGAGAAACGAATCCGCCTCCACGACTACAGTACCAGTTCCCAGGGATGGATGGAATGGGTGTACGAAAGACTCGCGCTCCGGGAGGGGGACAGGGTCCTGGAACTGGGATGCGGCACAGGACTGCTGTGGCAGGCGAACGCCCACAGGCTGCCGTCCGGACTGCGTCTGACGCTGACAGACCGCTCTTTTGGAATGCTGGAGAAAACCCGGGAAAACCTCTCGGCATGTCGGGAGATATTTGAGTCAAAAGGAATATGCACCGAATACCGAATCTGTGACGCGGACAGCCTGGCGCTGGAGAAAGGAAAATATGACTGCATCATCGCTAACCATATGCTGTATCATGTGAAGCGCAGAAAGGACTGCCTGAGGGAAATCGCCCGGGGCCTGAAGCCCGCCGGAAATTTTTTCTGCTCCACTATAGGCCACGGCCATATGCGGGAACTGCACGAGATCGTGGCAGCTTTCGATGCCCGGATTGAGATGCCTTTCCAGAGCATCACGAAGCCTTTCCGGCTGGAGAACGCCGTGCCACAGCTACAGGCTTTCTTTCCCCGGGTAGAGCGGATGGACCAGGACAATGACCTGATCGTAGACGACATAGAAGCAATCTATGACTATGTCGCCTCCTATCCCGGCAATGCCGCCTGTATCCTGGAGCAGAGAGGGGAAGAATTCCGCAGGCAGCTCAGGGAACGGATGGACAGAGAGGGAGCGATTTTTATCCACAAGTCCGCAGGGATGTTCCGATGCCACATATGAGACCTTAAGACTATCGCAGCAGGAAACAGACATAGGTTTCCTGCTGCAGTATAAATTCTATGACATTTGATACACAAATCCTCCAGCGGCAGGCCATCTTCGGGAAGCGTCAGCGTCCCTGACTTGACCGCGAGTCCTCCAATCAGGATTACCCTGTGGAACAGCAGCATCTCTGTGACCACCGGCTCGATAATTTTCCCCACGCTTTCCGAGGCATGAACCGGCCGGGTACTCCGCATCTTCTTTGTGGGACACCCGCGAGAGCGCATAGGCGAAGATGGCTTTCACTTATATAGTACCGGATTCAGGGCAATGGTTAACGGCGAATTGAAAGCTTTTCATTTTGCAGGGCCTGCACACTGTAATTATCCTTGACAGAGGGATTGTTCGGTAGCATACTTTTTATTAAGAGAAAAAATTTTTACCAGAGAAAGAAAAAGACGGAGGAGGGATCGCATGAAATTTCAGAACGGATGCTGGCTGCTGAGAGAGGGCTTCGCAAGTTTTTCGCCCCAGCAGGTATATGACAGCAAAGTCAAAGAAGATGAGGTGGTGCTGTGCGCGCCCACAGCCGTGGTGAACGGCCGCGGCAATACCATAGACGGCGTCAACCTGACCATTCGGGTGACCACGCCCATGCCGGAGGTGATTCGGGTACAGACCTGGCACCACAAGGGCAGAGCGAAGAGAGAGCCGGAATTTGAACTGGCAGTTGCCCGGGGAAAGCATCTGTCCGTGGAGGAGACGGAAGAGACCATTACCATAAAAAGCGGCAGTTTAGGCCTGATCATCGGCAGGAAGAGCTGGTTCATGCGCTACGAGCGGGACGGGGAGCTTCTGACCAGGAGCGCGCCCAGAGACCTGGCCTATATCAAGGAAGACTGGAAAGGGATGGCCTATGACAAAGGGGACGGCGCCTATATGCGCCAGCAGCTGGGCTTGTCCGTGGGCGAGAGGATATACGGCCTGGGCGAGCGCTTCGGGGCCTTTGTGAAGAACGGCCAGTCCGTGTCCGTCTGAAACGAGGACGGCGGCACCAGCACGGAGCAGTCCTACAAGAACATTCCGTTCTACCTGTCCAACAGAGGGTACGGCGTGTTCGTGAACCACCCTGAGCGGGTGGACTTTGAAGTGGGCACGGAACAGGTAAATAAAGTGGCCTTTTCCGTGGAGGGAGAGTGCCTGGACTATTATCTTTTCAGCGGTTCTGACATGAAGCAGGTGCTGGAGCGCTACACGGATCTGACGGGAAAGCCCGGACTGCCCGCGCCCTGGACGTTCGGACTGTGGCTGTCCACCTCCTTTACCACGGATTACGACGAAGCCACTGTCATGAGCTTTATCGACGGGATGCTATCGCGGGGGATACCGCTGTCGGTGTTCCACTTCGACTGCTGCTGGATGAAAGAATTCCACTGGACGGACTTCATCTGGGACGAAGCCGTATTCCCGGATCCGGAGGGGATGCTGCGCAGGATTAAGGAAAAAGGAATCCGGGTCTGCGTCTGGATCAATTCCTATATCGGTCAGGAGTCCGCCCTGTTCGATGAGGGAGTGGAGAAAGGATATTTCCTGAAACGGCGGGACGGAGATGTCTGGCAGTGGGACATGTGGCAGTCGGGCATGGCCATCGTTGATTTCACCAATCCGGAAGCCACAGCCTGGTATCAGCGGGGATTGGAGAAGCTGCTGGAGATGGGCGTGGACTGCTTCAAGACGGATTTCGGCGAGCGGATTCCCACGGACGTGGTATACCACAACGGCGCGGATCCGGTGAAGATGCACAATTTCTACACCTATCTCTATAATAAGGCGGTATATGAAGTGTTGGAGCGCAAGAGGGGCAAAGAGGAGGCAGTCCTGTTCGCCCGCTCCGCCACCGCGGGAGGACAGAAATTCCCGGTGCACTGGGGCGGGGACTGCTGGTCCGATTATGAGTCCATGGAACAGAGCCTCCGGGGCGGCCTGTCCCTGACCTCTTCGGGCTTCGGCTTCTGGAGCCATGACATCGGCGGCTTCGAGAGCAAGTCCACGCCGGATGTGTACAAGCGCTGGTGCGCCTTTGGGCTGCTCTCCACCCATTCCAGGCTCCACGGTTCCTCTTCTTACCGGGTGCCCTGGCTTTACGACGAGGAGAGCGTGGACGTGGTGCGTTTCTTCACCCGCCTGAAAGCTTCCCTGATGCCCTACCTGTATCGGAACGCCATTGAGACTTCCCGGACAGGGGTGCCCATGATGCGGAGCATGGCGCTGGAATTTCCGGAGGACAGGAACTGCGATTACCTGGCCACCCAGTACATGCTGGGGGATTCCCTGCTGGTAGCCCCCGTCTTCAATGAAGAGGGAATGGCGGAGTACTACCTGCCGGAAGGCACATGGACCAATTTCCTCACAGGAGAGACGCGCCGGGGCGGCAGATGGTACCGGGAGAAGCATGGATACTTGAGCATACCGCTTTATGCGAAGGAAAGCAGCGTGGTAGCCGTGGGAGCCTGCCATGACGGTCCGGAATATGACTACGCCAAAGACGTCAATTTCAGGGTATATGCCCCCGGGGACGGAGAAGAAGCCGGGACTGTAGTCTATAATGGGAAATGCGAGCAGGATACGCTGATTCAGGTGGAGCGCAGGGGAGATGCCTACAGGATAGACATGACCGGAGACAAGCCCTGCAAGGTGGAACTTGTGAATGCGGGAGCCGTTGCGGAGGTCAGCGGAGCGGCATGCGAAATCAGGGGAAACGATATCGTGCTTTCCTTTGAAAAAGGCGGATCGGCAGCGGTCGTACTGAAAAAATAAACATATTCCTTATAAAAAAGAGGAGGTAAGGATGGAAAACAAAATTTTTGACATAAAATCATACGCGAAGACGGCCAGAGCCGTGGTGGCGGAGGGAATCGTCATGCTGCGCAATGAGGGAGCGGTACTGCCTTTGAGAGAGGACGAGAAAATCGCTCTCTTCGGCAGAGGCCTGTATAACTATTATAAGAGCGGCACAGGCTCCGGGGGCATGGTCAATACAAGCTATGTGACGGGCATCAGAGAGGCGCTGGAAGAGAGCGGTTTTGTGCTGAATGGGAAACTGAAAGCAGTATACGAGGACTGGTTGAAAGACAATCCTTTCGATGCCGGGGCAGGCTGGGCCGGGGAGCCCTGGTTTCAGAAAGAGATGCCCCTGACGGAAGAGCTGGTTCGCAGCGCCAGGGAAGAATCTGACACAGCTGTCATCGTCATCGCCAGGACGGCCGGGGAGGATCAGGACAACAAGGCGGAGGCGGGCAGCTACTTGCTGACCGAGGATGAGGAAGAGATGCTCCGGCTGGTGTGCGGTGCCTTTGAGCGCACGGTGGTGCTGCTGAATGTGGGGAATATCATCGATATGAAGTGGGTGGAAACGTACCGGCCATCCGCTGTGCTGTACGTATGGCAGGGCGGCCAGGAAGGCGGGAACGGTGTGCTGGACGTGCTTTCCGGGAAAGCATCTCCCTCCGGCAAGCTGACGGATACCATCGCCAGGGACATTGCTGATTATCCCTCCACCCGCAACCATGGAGGCGAGAAGCGGAATCTCTATCAGGAAGATATCTATGTAGGATATCGGTACTTTGAGACTTTTGCAAAAGACAGGGTTCTTTATCCTTTCGGCTTCGGGCTTTCCTATACCACATTTGCCGTGGAGGCAGAGCTGGAAGATGCCGAAGAGGAGGCAAAAGGCGGAAAGGCGGCACAGGGGCTGACGATTCGGGCAAAGGTGACGAATACAGGAAACGTTTCCGGAAAAGAAGTGGTGCAGGTCTACTGCCAGGCTCCCCAGGGAGCGCTGGGAAAGCCTGCCCGCAGCCTGTGCGGTTTCGCCAAGACGAAAGAGCTTGCCCCGGGCGAGGCACAGGAGCTGGAGATTTCGGTTCCTGCGGGCGCAATCGCCTCCTATGATGACAGCGGCGCCGCAGGCCATAAGTCCTGTTGGGTACTGGAAGCAGGCGTATATGTCTTCTATGTGGGAACGGATGTGAGAAGTGCGTCTCCTGCAGGCAACATGGGGATAGAAGAAGCGATTGTAGCAGAAGAACTGGAGGAGGCCTGCGCACCGGTGACGGCTTTCGACAGGATGAAGCCCCGGGCTGGTGAGGATGACGGATTCCGGATAAGCTTCGAGCCCGTTCCCGTGCGCACGATAAATCCGGGAGAGCGGCGTCTGGAGAGACTGGCAGGTTTTACCTGTACAGGAGATTTGGGCTACAAATTGTCTGATGTGGAGTCCGGAAGAGTATCCATGGAAGATTTCCTTGCCCAGCTGACAGATGAAGATTTGTGCTGCATCGTCAGAGGAGAGGGCATGTGCTCCCCCAAGGTGACGCCCGGCACGGCGGGAGCTTTCGGCGGCGTCACGGAGAGATTACAGGAATTCGGCATCCCTATAGCCTGCTGCGCGGACGGTCCCAGCGGCATCCGGATGGACTGCGGCAGCATTGCGTTCGCCATGCCCAACGGCGCCTGCCTTGGCTCGACATTTAATGAAGAACTGTCGGAAGAACTGTTCGAGTGGGAGGGTCTGGAGCTGCGCAAGAACAAGATAGACACCCTGCTTGGCCCCGGCATCAACATCCACAGGAATCCCCTGAACGGCCGTAATTTCGAGTATTTCAGCGAGGATCCCCTGGTGACGGGAAAAATGGCCGCGGCACAGCTGCGGGCCATGGGGCGGTATGATGTCACAGGCACAATCAAGCACTTCGCCTGCAACAGCCAGGAATTCTGCCGCAACACCGTAGAGGCTGTGGTCTCTGAGCGGGCGCTGCGGGAACTGTACCTGAAAGGCTTTGAAATCGCGGTGAAAGAGGGCGGCGCGTACTCCGTCATGACCTCCTACAATCCCATCAACGGCTACTGGTCCGCCAGCAATTACGACATGCTCACCACTATCCTGCGGGAAGAGTGGAATTATGACGGTATTGTCATGACAGACTGGTGGGCAAGGGGCAATGACGAGAGCCAGCCCGGGAGCGTGAACAACATGGCGGCCATGGTCCGGGCCCAGAACGACCTGTTCATGGTGACCGCCAACGCAGGCGAGAATTCCCAGAACGACAATTCCATGGAAAGCCTGGAAAAGGGGACTGTCACAAGAGCCGAATACCTGCGCAGCGCGGCGAACATCTGCCGTTTCCTGCTGCGGACGCCCGCTTATCAGCGGATGCTTGGCAGAGAGAGCGAACTGGACAGGCAGCTGGCCGCTGTCGCAGCCCGGGAGATGGAATCCTTCGGGGAGCTGATAAGGGCTTCGGTGGAAGAAGAGACCTGCAATCTTCCCGCAGAGCGGATTCGGACAGGAAAGGGAAGCAGCGTGACCTTTGAACTGAATATCAGGGAGCGCGGCGTCTATCGGCTGGAGCTGGTATGCAGAGTGGCTGGCCAGGGCAGCCTGGCGCAGATTCCCCTGACATTGTCTCAGGACAAGCAGATTGTGAAGACCATTTCCCTTACAGGGGATGATAAGGAGTGGAGGACAGAGGAAGTACGGCTGAATCCCTCTTTCCATAACACTACTTTCCTGAAATTCTTCTTCGGTCAGGGCGGCATGGAGATCCAGGAGGCCAGGCTCGTACTGGCGGAGTCCATGGAAGCGCAGTTTAGGGCCGTGAAAGAGACACAGGAAGAGGCACAGGAGAATTAAGGATACTGTTCTGTAAAATACTATAGAAAGATACGGGGTATCGTCATGAACTTTTTGGAAAAAAGAATACTAAAAGACGGCGTTGTGAAAGAGGGGAATGTCCTGAAAGTGGACAGTTTCCTGAATCACCAGATGGACGTGGCATTGTTCCGGCAGATGGGGGAGGAGTGGAAAAGACGCTTTGCGGATGTGCCCGTCACCAAGATACTGACAATCGAGGCCTCCGGCATCGGCATCGCCTGCATCGCTTCGGAGTATTTCGATGTGCCCGTGGTGTTCGCCAAGAAGTCCAAAAGCATCAACATCGAGGGCGATATGTACACGGCGGAGGTGGAGTCTTTTACGCACAGATGCATCAATCAGGTCATGGTCTCCAAAAAGTTCCTGAGCAAGGAAGACCATATCCTGATTATCGATGATTTCCTGGCCAACGGCTGCGCGCTGCAGGGACTGATTTCCATCGTGTCCCAGGCCCATGCCACTTTAGAGGGAATCGGCATCGCCGTGGAAAAGGGTTTCCAGGTAGGAGGGCGGACTATACGGAACCTGGGCTATCGCCTGGAATCCCTGGCCATTGTGGAGGGCATGGACGCGGAGACGGGGCAGATTATATTCCGGGAGCAGGAGTAAACGTAACCCATGCCCGCCAAGCCGCACGGGAGGCAGGATGAAAAGGGGACTGCGGAACGTGTCCGGATAAATACCGGGCGGCGGAGGTCTGTCTGGAGGAATATGAGAAAGAGAGCACAGCTTATCTGTTTCAGGCTGTGCTCTTCTTGTCGACAGTATATATCATATCACAAAAACCGCAAAAATTCAAGTCTGCCATTTCTGTCCGCAGGATGCTATAATCATCTTTCATAACAGTTCAGAAAGCGATTATGGAAGAATGTGAAAGAAAGGGGTGCTGTAATGGAAAGAAACGATTTTCAGAAAGAAGCGGAGTACTTTCACAGAGTGGAGAGAATCATTCAGAACAAGCTGGAGAAACTGCGGGCGGCCAAGGCTCCGCTGCAGGACCGGCTCCTGAACGAGCGAAAGGAGATGTGGGAGGACAACCGGCATCTGATCCGGGATTTTGACGACGTTATCTTCCTGAACACGCAGGAGACCGCGGTGAAATCCGTGGAGAGGCAGCTGGAATGGAATGAAATCGAGATACAGCGGCACGAAAAAATGGAGAAATCCCCCTATTTCGGCCGGGTGGATTTCGAGGACAGCGAGACGGGCAGCCCGGACGCCATCTACATCGGCATCTACAGCCTGACGGAGGAGGAATCCCACGAGGTATATGTGGTGGACTGGAGGGCGCCCATCGCGTCCTTGTTCTATCAGTTCGATGTAGGGCCCGGCTGGTATGAGGTCAACGGCTATAAAACGGAAGTGGAAATTACGCGGAAAAGGCAATATAAAATCGAAGACGGCCGTCTCCTCTCCGTGTACGACATGGATTCCTCCATGTATGACGACATTCTGGGAGAGGTCCTCTCGAATGATTCCGACCATAGGCTGAAGGTCATCATCGGGAGCATCCAGAGGGAGCAGAATGCGGCCATCCGCAGCGACACCAGGCGCTCCTGCCTGATCTACGGGCTGGCGGGCAGCGGAAAGACCAGCATCGGACTTCACCGTCTGGCGTATCTTCTTTATCACAATAAAGATACCATAAAGTCGGAGAATATCCTGATCCTGTCGAACAACAACATATTCGGCTCCTATATTTCCACCATACTCCCTGACCTGGGGGAGAGGCCCGCGGAGACGAAGGTGTTCGCCGACATCCTGGAGGAGGCTATGGGGGAAGGCGTCAGGGTTGAGGATTATTATACCCAGCTGAAGCGGGTGGAGGACTTCGCGCAGGCGGCATGTTATGGAGAAGAGCGGATAAAGTGGCTCCGGGTCAAGTATTCGGCGGAGATGCTGCAATACTGCATTGATTATTTTGCGTCCTTTTCCTTCCAGATACCGGAAGTCCGCTACAAGGAGGAGGTGATCGTGTCGCCCCAGTCCATTCAGGGCAAGCTGAAGACCAGGCAGTCCCTGCCATTTCCCGCCACTCTGGAGAGACTGAACTATCTGATCAAAAAGTCCATCGAGGACTTCTTCCGGCTCCGCAGAGAGGAGATGAAAGAGGAGATATGCGATGACAGCATCGAGAATCAGGGGGAAAGCCTGTCCGAGAGAGAAATCAATACGCTTTATAAAAGTAAAATGTACGAATGTATGAATACGGCCCGGGAGGAAGTGGCCAGGCTGAACCGGCTGGATCCGAAAAAGCAGATGACAGAGATTTTCTCCGGCTATCTGCAGCGGATGGGGGAGGGGAGCGAGGAGGCGGAAAGGCTGTCCGACTGTCTGGAGCGGGGAAGGCTCTGGTACGAGGACGCGCTGTTCTATCTGTTCATTAAGGTGCTGATGGGAGAGGTGAAACCGTTTGAAAATATCTGCCATATCGTCATAGACGAAGTTCAGGATTACAACCTGATTCAGCTGTACATCATGAAATATTTATTCCCCAGGAGCAATTTCACTTTGCTGGGGGATATTTATCAGACCGTCAATTCTTTGACGACAATTCGGGATTATGAGGATTTCGAAAAGGTCTTCGGGGACGGTCTGATGCGGATCCGGCTCAGCAAATGCTATCGCTCCTCCAGCGACATCAACGCGCTGGCCTTTGCCCTGATCGGGGAGGAGGAGCGGCCCATAGAGGAGGAATACTCCTATTTTGAACGGGCGGTGAGGAAGCCGCAGTATGTGGTCTGCCGGGATATGCTCTCCTGCCTGGTCCCTCTGCTGGAACAGCTGGAGCAGTACCATTCCGTGGCGGTTATCGTGAACAGCGACGAAGAGGCCCTGAGGGTAAAATCCTGGCTGCAGGGAAAGAAGGAGGCACAGCTGATCATATCGCCGGAAGATGAGATGAAAGACAGAATTGTAATCATACCTCTGCTGCTCGCAAAGGGGCTGGAATTCGATGCCGTGCTATTGTTCGATTGTATCCATGGCAATGAGAAGGATGTCAATATGAGGCGCAAGGTGTACCTGGGATGCACCAGGGCCCTGCATGAATTGTACTTCGTGGAAAGGGACGTGCTGCCGGATTCGCTGCGGGGGTGCGAGGAGTATATGGAAGTGAGGACTTTTGAGGGATGAGCTTTTGTGAGGCGCATTCCGCGTTATGATTCGCCGGCGGCGTTCCTGTCAGGCAGGGGGGCCGCCGGTTTTTTGTAGGTGGCGGCGGGACTTTTGAGGAAGAGAGGGCTTGTGCAGAAGACCATCGCCATCAGCTTTTACGAGGCCATCGTAGCCAGCTCTAAGAAAGTCATTGGGCTGTATCCCAAGGAGAAGATTGGATTCGATTCCGTGGTGAGCATCTGCCCGGCTGAGAAGCTGGACATCATGATCACCGACTGGGACGCCGCCGAGACGGATCTGGCTTCCTTTGAGGAAAAAGGGATTGATGTCATCATGGTGGAGAAGGAGGAGAAAGTCCCGGAGACCTGAAAGCTGCCTGAAATTGTAAGCTGCGTCTGCGCCCCTGTGGAAACAGATGGACGAAGAGGCAGAAAGCGGTGCGACGTAGTGCAGAGTATGGCTACGGAATAGTAATACAGAACAGCAATCCAGGGCACTTCGGAAACGAGCCCTGGATACGCTGTCTGCAATAGGGGCTTTAAGGCTCCTGGGCAAGCAAAAACTGTTCCGCGGAAAGGACATTGCCAAAAAGCACAGAATCATATATTTCCTTGCTGTGATAATGCTTCTTCTTTTTGTCGAAGCCATAAAGCCGGAGCCTGGACAACTCCTCCTTGATCTCTAAGATTGCTTTTTTGCATTCCGGCCTTTCTTTCAGCTGCTGCACCAGTTTATCTTCGGATAAAAGGGCAGATTCGATTTCCTCACGATGCTTCCACCAAATATCGATATTCCAGCGCTCGCCATATATGGCAGTCTCAAATCCAAGGAATGCCGCCCCCTGCTCAACATTTAAGAAACCATCAAATCGAGTCGGTATCATCCTTTTAAGAATCTCTCCGGCCAGATCGTAATATTGGGAAGGACTGTATTTCGAATTATCGATGTAAAAATCCAAATCGTTCCATGTCATGATTTTCGTTCGATAACTCCCAACGACAAATGCGTCTCCATATTTGCTTAAAAGGCTCATGAAATCGCTTTTATGAAATAATTCGTCTGCTTTTTCGTAGATAGTCATACACGCGCCCCCTCATCACAAAATTTGCTCATCACCCAACATCAGGAAAATGCAATGTTCAGTATAGCATGGAATGATGAAATTGACAACTATACTACTGCCTTTCCAAACCGGACAGGAGATTTGCTGCAGGCATGGCTTATAGCATGCCTGCCTTCGGAAGCTGTCTCCTGACTGGTGCCACGGGCCAGCTCCACGAAAAGTCCCCAATAAGATTAGCAGGAAAAAAGCATTAAAGTGTGCCTGGGGTGACAGCCTTGATATTCCCCTGCTGTGATAGTATAATACAGACAGGGAAGAAAGGGAACAATACAGCATGGCTAAAAAGAAGCGGAAGCCGGATATCGTACTGAAGGACTACTGGAGGGATAAGGGGCAGTTCTGCGTGGAGAGCGGCTATGAGTTTGGCCTGCCATCACCTCAGCCGAAAAAATACAATATTTTTCACCTGTGCGGTTGCAGTCCAATGGCTTGTCTGCATGCAAGCTATTGTAATGCAGACAAGCCATTGGATTAGCAACCCACCGCACAGGTGGAATATTTTCGGGATATGGAGCCGCTTCCGTCGCTGCTTTTAGAGAGAACGGAAGCGGCCTTTGTGGTTAGATTTTAAAAAAATAGGTTACAACCAATGCCGCGAAATCCGTACCTATAGATAGAAAGCAGCTTTCAATCTACGGATACAAGGAGGGAAACACATGTGGAAGACAACAGAATCGTAGAACTATACTGGGAGCGAAAAGAAGAAGCCATCCGGGAGACCGCCCTGAAATACGGCAGACTATGCGCCTATATCGCGGGCAATATTCTCTCAAGCCACGAGGACTGTGAGGAATGCGTGAACGACACCTATCTGGCCCTGTGGAACGCCATTCCCAGCCAGCGCCCCAGCAGATTCCCGGCCTTTGTGGGCAGAATCGCAAGGAACCTGGCGCTGAAGAGGTATGAGTACCTCTCCGCGGCGAAGCGGAATCCCGCCGCGGTCACATCCCTGGAGGAGCTGGGGGACTGCGTGTCCGGGGCGGAGAGCGTGGAGTCCGAAGCGGAAAAGGGACAGATAGAGCGGGCCATCACGGACTTCCTCTGGCAGCAGAAAGAAGAGAAGAGGAATGTCTTCATCAGGCGGTACTGGTATTTCGATTCGGTGGAAAGCATCTGCAAAAGCACAGGCTTCACCCAGAGCAAAGTAAAGTCCATCTTGTACGAAATGCGGCAGAAGTTAAGAAAATATCTGGAAAGGGAAGGGTTTGGACTATGAATCAAAAGCAATTGGCGGAACACATCGGGAACATTGACGACAGGCTTGTCCAGCAGGCGGAGCAGATTCCGGATTACGCGGCGCTGCGCCGGGGAAGGAGAAGGCGGCAGCTTCTGGCCATGGCGGCGGCCCTGGTGCTGATGGTCACCAGCTTCAGCGCAGGCGCGATCGCCTTTGCCCGGGAAATCGTGGTGAAGGTGCCCATGGAACAGGAAATCCTCATGCTGGAGGGAGTCAACCTGACGCTGATCTTCCCCGACAGCTGGGCCGGGCAGTACGCGGTGGAAAAAAACGGGCAGAACTATGTGGTCTACAACCCCAAAATGCGGGAAGCCGTAGGCGAGGGAACCTATCTGCTGGACGGCGGCGTCCTGTTCACCATCGTCTGCTACGAGGAAGCCATGACGGAGGGGCAGTTTATAGAAAACGGTCTGGATTTCACCGCCTATCGGTATCTTCTGGCCACAAGTGATAGAACATATGTTCTGCATTATGCCAGCGATGTGCAGTACGACCCGGAGGACGAAGAGCAGAGGAGCACTTATCAGAAAATGATGTCGGAGATCAAGGACATTCAATTCGTGGTGGACAATCTGTGGGAAGAGTAAAATACCGGATAAACGACTTTTGCAGTAGATAGTGACAAAACGGGCCTGTCTTCGATTATGTGGAGCAGCTGCGGGAGCGCAGGGAATTCCAGAACCTGAAAGGCCTGATCTACTTCACGGACGGCTACGGCATCTGCCCCGGCCGCCCGCCGGCGTATCAGGTCATCTTCGCGTTCCTGGAAGAGGACGAAAACCGCGCCCCGGTGCCTTGCAACGGAGCCTCCAATGCTTTTGTGCTGCTGACCTCAGATTTTTTCCCTTTTTCTAAAACGCAATGTGCCGTGTTTAAGGGGACTGAGAGAAGTGTATTTCTTGATAAACGCGAGTTTACAGGGCCGATTTATGAGCAGATTGAAGAAGCGACGACCTTTGTGCTTCGTAATATACGACTGGGTGCAATGATTGATGGGCTGGTAAGAAAGGAATCCTATGAATTACCAATAGAAGCAATCCGCGAAATGATCATCAATGCGCATTGCCATCGCAATCTGGCGGATGATTCTTGTGTGCAGGTGGCGCTTTATGATGACAGGTTGGAGGTGACTTCTCCTGGCGGCCTTTATAATGGGATGACTTATGAAGAACTTATGAATGGACATTCCAAGCTCCGTAACAGGACGATTGCAAATGTTTTGGGGCAAATGGGGTTTGTGGAGTCATGGGGAACGGGAATCAGCAGAATTATAAAGGCGGCAGAAGATTATGGTCTTCCGGTACCGGAGTTTCAGGTTTTTGATGATATGCTTCGAGTAAACCTGTTCCGCAATTCTATGCCCATAAAAAAGGATAGAAACGGTGGAGAAGCATCGGAGAAGCATCGGAGAAGCATCGGAGAAGCATTGGAGAAGAATTGACTGACACGCAACAGAAAATCCTTATCCTTTTATCAAAAGACCCACAACTTTCTGCTTCAAAAATGGCAGACCAGATAGGTGTTGCCAGGAGAAATATTGAAGCCAATATCAAAAAGCTAAAGGAGCGTAGAATCCTGATTCGCCACGGCTCTCCGAAAAAGGGGTATTGGGAAATAGAATATGAAGATACGGAACTTGATTGAAAACACACAAGGCGCTGAGGGATGTCTCTGCGAGCACGGTCTCAGCTTTTACATCGAGACGGAAAAGCACAGGCTCCTTGTGGACACAGGGGCCACGGACGCTTTCCGGCTGCGCCCACAACGGAATCCTGAACATCCTGGACAGATACCGGGAGCTTTACGGCTCTGACCCCGATGCCGTCATCAGCGGGTTCCATATGAGCAGAAAGCCCCATTACAGCCAGGCGGATCTGGAGCTGGTGCGACAGACAGGAGAGGAGCTGCGCAGACTCCCCGTCCGGTTCTGCACAGGACATTGCACCGGCGAGATTCCCTATCGGATTCTGAAAGAAGGAATGGGCGGGCAGCTTTCCTATGTACATAGCGGGGAGGAGATTCGACTGTAAACATATCGACTACAATTTCAGCCGACATCATTGCCCAACCAAACGGACGGTCAAGGGCCCTGTACGAGACGGAGGTATAGAAAATGGCATTAAAGGACACCTCGCAGCCGGAAATCATAAATTGGCTGTAGGAAATAAAAGATAAGACGGAGGAATGTATGATGCAGTTTGGATTTTCTTATGTCGGTTTGGGCTTCCTGCTGATGCTGTTTATCCCCAACATGATTTGGACGAAACACAAGCCCAGGGATTATGAGAAATACGTCGGAAACGAAAATAGAATCCTGTCGCTGCTGGAAAGAGTGGGCGAAGCGCTGGTCTGCTGCGCCGCCCTGACCTGTTCCGGTTTCAATCTGTGGAAGCCGGACTTGTGGTCAATATGGCTGGTCCTTGCCGTCCTGGCGATGCTCCTCTACGAAGGCTACTGGATTCGGTACTTCCGCAGCAGACAGGAAATGACGGATTTCTATTCCTCTTTTCTCGGAATACCGGTAGCCGGAGCCAGCTTGCCGGTGGCGGCATTTTTCTTGCTGGGAATCTACGGCAGGAACCCGCTGATGCTCCTTGCCGTTACTGTCCTGGGCATCGGGCATATCGGGATACATCTGGCGCACAGGAGAGAAGTGTCCGAGAGGAAGCGATAGCGGCGCGTTATCGCCAGTCCTGATACCCTTCGCTTGCGAGTCGGGTTACAATGAAGAAGGGCATTCGTGTGCAAAATTTTGTGAATGCAAGTATAAATATTGTGAAGGAGAGCGGCTATGAAGGATGTTGAAAGATATGCAATACTTAGGAATTGTCGGAAAATAACTGCTGCAATTGCTTCAGGCAAAAGCCCGGAAATACAATAAAAATTGCCATAAACTTGCAGCAGTTATTTGTAGACACTTCCTTATTATAATCGGGTATCTTGTCTTATGGTATGCGGGTGCGATGTTCAGCTTTTTGCCCTTTTTGGGCGATAGCGCCGTCGTGGGCTTTACCGGGCTTTTGATTGTGATTGTCATAGTGATATGCACCTGTTGGATTATTGACACAATCCAGAAAAAAGATAAGTAAAGGAGCAATGGGAACATTTTCCGAAAAAGGAAAGACAAAACGGCGCATATGAGGGAAACATGACATCAAACAGGCCAAAGAATATATCAAAAATACGGTAAAACTTTATCTGAAAAAAGATGGTTTCGGAGAATACCGAGTGCCGGTAGTGCGCCAGCGCCCTGTCTCCTGCCGGGCGCCCCGGGCATCTTCAGCGACTGCCAAACCGGGGCATACTATTATCTGCGCCCTATGTGGACAGAAGCGTTGAAATATAAGGAAAGTTTTGGTATAGTGATAATAGGATATCTGCAATTCGCAGAAACCGGGAAGCCGCCAGCGAGTGGGCGGGCTCCTGGCCATAATAAGGAATTGTCGAAAAATTTATCAGTTATTTTCCGGCAGTTCCCAATGAAAGTAGAAAGGAAAACGAAACATGAGCATGACATTGACACAGGCCAAAGAAAAATTGGAGAAATACGGTCAGGAGCATGTCCTGAAATATTACGGAGAGCTGTCGGAGGAAGGGCAGCAGGCGCTGCTCCGCCAGATAGAAGACTCCGACATGGACATCCTGGACTCCTGCAGGCACCAGGAAGAACTGCAGGAGCGGGGCGTCATCACTCCCCTTGCGGCCATGGAGCTTCCCGAAATCGAGGCCAACCGGGAAGCCTTTACCGCCGCCGGCATCGAAGCCATCCGGGCGGGCAGGGTGGGCGCGGTGCTGCTGGCAGGCGGCATGGGCACGCGCTTAGGCTCTGATGCGCCCAAGGGCGTGTATAATATCGGCATCACCAGGGAACTCTATATATTCCAATGCCTGGTAAACAACCTGATGGAAGTGGTGCGCCAGGCGGATGCCTGGATTCATCTCTTCGTGATGACCAGCGACAAGAACCATGAGGAGACAGTCCGTTTCCTGACAGAGCACGATTTCTTCGGCTACCGGGCGGAATACGTGCATTTCTTCCAGCAGAAGATGGCCCTGGCGGTGGACTATGAGGGAAAAGTCTACCTGGAAGAAAAGGGCAAGATGGCCAGCTCCCCCAACGGCAACGGCGGCTGGTTCATCTCCCTGAAGGACGCGGGGCTGCTGGATTTGATCCACAGAGAGGGCATAGAGTGGCTCAACGCCTTCGCGGTGGACAATGTGCTCCAAAGAATCGCGGATCCCTGCTTCGTGGGCGCTACCATCCAGAAAGAATGCGTGGCAGGCGCAAAAGTAGTGGGCAAGGTCACCCCGGACGAGAAGGTGGGGGCTATCTGTTTAGAGGACGGCAGGCCCTCCATCGTAGAGTACTATGACATGACCCGGGAGCTGATGGATGCCAAGGACGCCCAGGGGAAGCCCGCCTATCATTTCGGCGTCATCCTGAACTATCTATTTGGCGTTGAGGAGCTGGAGCGCATCGTGGCTCAGAGCCTGCCCCTGCATGTGGTGGAGAAGAAGATTCCCTACCTGAACGAAGCGGGAGAGCTGGTAAAGCCCCAGGAGCCCAACGGCTATAAATTCGAGAATCTCATCCTGGACATGATTCACCAGATGGGGAGCTGCCTGCCTTTCGAGGTAGTCCGGGAGAAAGAGTTCGCCCCCATCAAGAACAAGACAGGCATCGACTCCGTGGAGAGCGCCAGGGAGCTGCTGCGCCGGAACGGGGTGGCACTGTAAGACATTGGTACAGATTGCCATATAACATTTCGACAGATTCTTTAAACATATAAGTATTGATGAAAACAGGTTTTTTCAGTAACCTATATTTAACGGCACTTACGAAATGCACATAAAGCACGGCAGGCTGCTACAAGGGCCATGCCCGGAAAGTGCGGAAAGGAAATGCCGTTTCTGTAAGGGCGCAAAGAAACTATATCACAAAAGCACGGCTGCCGGAGCGAATTCCCTGACATGCCACGATATCCGCTCCTCCGCAAACAGAAGGCTGGCAGGAAAGAGCGGCGTGGGAGAGGGAAGACAGATGCCGGGGAAAGCCTGGAAGCGCGTGCGGAAAAGAGGATGCTATGAAGATTTTGGTGACAGGCGGTGCCGGGTTCATCGGCAGCCACACGGTGGTGGAATTGCAGCAGGCAGGCTATGAGGTGGTGGTGCTGGACAATCTGTGCAATTCCAGTGAGAAATCCCTTGGCAGGGTAGAGGCGATTACCGGAAAGAAAGTTCCCTTTTACAAGGCGGATATTCTGGACAGGGAGGCCCTGGAAGAAATCTTTTCCAAGGAGGAAATTGATGCGGTCATCCACTTCGCGGGCCTGAAAGCGGTGGGCGAGTCCGTGCAGAAGCCCTGGGAGTACTATGAGAACAATATCGCGGGCACATTGACTCTGGTGGATGTGATGAGGAAGCACGGCGTGAAGAACATCATCTTCTCCTCCAGCGCCACCGTATACGGCAATCCCGCCATCATCCCCATCACGGAGGAATGCCCCAAGGGACAGTGCACCAACCCCTATGGCTGGACCAAGTCCATGCTGGAGCAGATTCTCTCCGATATGCAGAAAGCAGATCAGGAATGGAATGTGATACTGCTGCGCTACTTCAATCCCATCGGCGCTCACAAGAGCGGCACCATGGGCGAGAACCCCAACGGAATCCCCAACAACCTGATGCCCTACATCACCCAGGTGGCAGTGGGCAAGCTGCCTCAGCTGGGCGTGTTCGGCGATGACTATGACACCCCGGACGGCACCGGCGTGCGCGACTATATCCATGTAGTAGATTTGGCTGTCGGCCATGTGAAAGCCCTGAAGAAGATTGAAGAGAAAGCAGGCCTGAAAATCTACAACCTGGGCACCGGCGTGGGCTACAGCGTGCTGGACATTGTGAAGAACTTCGAGGAAGCCACCGGTGTGAAAATCCCTTACGCGATCAAGCCCAGGCGTGCCGGGGACATCGCCACATGCTATGCGGATGCAAGCCTTGCCAGGAATGAACTTGGCTGGGAGGCCCAGTATGGCATCAGGGAGATGTGTGAGGATTCCTGGAGATGGCAGAAGAACAATCCTAACGGATATGAGGACTGAATGAGCAGTATGCCCGGGCAGGGAACGGTTCCTGCCCGGGCAGTTGTGCAGTCAGGTTACTCGGAAATTTAAACTGTTAAGCAGTATATGTCAATGCTCAGGATACCTCCTTGTTATCCCCCTGGGCGGGGGATAAAAGGGAGGGTCCTTTTTTTCTGTTTTGACGCAGGAATATCTGTCCCTGCTCCAGATAGAAATCCTGCTGGTCGCCTGTGAGGGAGCGGAAGATGCAGAGCAGAAGTTCCTCCCTGTGAGCGGCATTTTTATTGGAAATGTCCATATTGACGGGATGATTCAGCAGATAATCCGTGGTCACATGAAAATAATCGGCAATCCGGATCAGGGTCCCATAATCAGGTTCACGGGTACCCTGTATATAATTCCCCAGGGCGGATGGAGACAAAGCCAGCGCTTCCGCCAGCTGTTTTTGGGTCATACCGTGCAAATTCAACAATTCTTTTAAAATATCACCAAGTTTCATAGAAGTCCCCCTTTTCATAGTAGAAGCATTTGCGCTGCCGGTCCGCTGCTGCAGAGCGGAAAGACGAAAAGCTGCGGCTGTCTTCAGGCCAGTGTCTATAAAGAGAACCTGAAGCTGACGGAGGGGACGTCCGTCACGCTTCTGCAGGCAATCAAAAGAGGGCGTCTGGTCAAGACCAATACAAGCGGATATAACGGCGTATACTACGACAAAAGGCAGAAACGCTGGGTGGCCCAGATTACCTTTCAGGGAAAGACTAAATATCTCGGCTCCTTTGAACTGCTGGCAGACGCAGTGGAAGCCAGGATGCAGGGGGAGAAGATATACGATGAATTTCTGGAGTGCCTTGACCAAAAGCAGAATCAAAATGAGGATTCCCTTCCTCACGCCACATAACAATACATAAAGATGAAATGGCACACACTCCCTGCCATGACAAACAGATGGAAGACCTCATGGGAGCCGAAACTCTTATGCCTGGAGTTGAACAAAGGAAGCTTCAGCGCATAGATGACTCCGCCCGCAGTATAGATGACGCCCCCGGCCAGCAGCCACAGAAAAGCGCCTGTAGACAGCGTGTCAAGCAGCCTGCCGAACACCAGTACGCAGACCCACCCCATGGCAATATAAATAATGGAGGAGAACCACTTGGGGCAGGTGATCCAGCAGGCCTTGACAAGCATTCCCGCTAATGCAATTCCCCACACCAGTGCCAGCATGGTATACCCCACCTTTCCGCCCAGCACAATCAGGCATACAGGTGTGTACGATCCGGCTATCAGCACGAAAATCATCATATGGTCCAGCTTCCGGAATACCCGCAGATACTTGCCCGCCAGGTTCACGGAATGGTAAGTGGCGCTGGCGCCGTACAGCAGAATCATGCTGGTGATGAAAATCGTCATTGCCGCGAAATGCTCGCCCCCTGACGAAATCCCCGCTTTCACCAATAGCGGCACCGCCGCGAATACGGCCATCACCATGCCGATGAAATGAGTGATTGCGCTTCCAGGCTCTCTGATTGTTATCTGCATATGGATACCTCCTAAACCATGTCATTCTAATTATATGGATATTATCTGCAATAGTGTCAAAAACTATGAACACATTTTTAGAAACACGGCATATAGTTTTGAAAACCATATGCTGTTAACTCCATATTATACACGGCTCAGGGGAAAAGTCAATATCAATCTTCTTCAATCACCTGGATCTCCAGATAATCGAAATCGATGCTTTCCACGAAATTGTCCCGGGTGAACCGCGCCTTGTTGTGGCGCCTGAACTCGGCTATGGTCTTGTCCAGCCAGATAGGCCGCGGCAGGTCGAACTGATAGCACACCTCGTCCAGCGCGCGGAATATTTTGTGGGTGCGGGTGTCCTGGCTGTCATCGCTGATGCAGGCATCCCGCAGCATATGATTGTCCTGAAAAGTTCTTGCCCATAAACGAAACATCTCGACTCATCCTTTCAAATATCATTTTTCTTATGTGAGGCTTATCTACATGGTAAGGGATTTCGGCAGCAAAAGCAAGCAGGATATTTTTGCACCGGGCCACATATAATGAAAGGTACGGCTTTTCCGCGATGAATAATCCGGGCGAATCTCTCCCCGGATTGCGGAACGGCAGTAAATCATTCAAAAAGGATTATTTTTTTGTGAATCATATACAATTACGCTGGTATTTATGGTATAATGTCCTTACTCGGGACAGGAAACGGCCGGGCGGCCATCGTGCTTTGGGCGATTTGTGCTCTGTGGGCAGCACAGGCTTGCGGTTCCCTGCCCTTACGCAAGATAGAAAGCAGCCAGATGACAAGCACGGATACGGACATCAGCCCCGGCATATGGAATGTGCCACGGAGAACAAGAGACTGATTAAAGGAGCAAATATGGAACTGAGGGAAGACAATGACGATGGAATCGACAGCTGGAAAGAAGTGACGCTGATATACAATGCCGCGCTGAAAATGATGGAGACCAAGATGGAGATACTCAATGACGAGTTCCAGCATGTCCATCGCTATAATCCTATCGAACATATCAAAGCCCGCATCAAGACACCGGAAAGCATTGTGAAGAAGCTGAAGCGGGACGGGCATGAATCCACCATCGACAATATGGTGAAATATGTGAACGACATTGCGGGCATCCGCATCATATGTTCCTTTACCTCCGATATCTACCGTATCGTGGACATGATCAGCGAGCAGCGGGACATCAGGGTGATGGCGGTGAAGGATTACATCACCTTTCCAAAGGCCAGCGGATACAAAAGCTACCATATGATCGTGACGGTGCCGGTATATCTGTCGGACCGGACGGTGGATACAAAAGTGGAGATTCAGATCAGGACAGTGGCCATGGATTTCTGGGCCAGTTTAGAGCACAAGATTCATTATAAGTTCGAGGGGGATGTGCCGGAGTATATCAAAAGTGAACTGGTGGAATGCGCCAGGATGGTATCGGATCTGGACGTCCGGATGCTGAAGCTGAACGAGGAAATCCTGGCGATTACCCGGGAACGCGGGAGATAGAACTTTTTCTGTGTTGTATTTTGGGGGAGAAAATGGTAGAATAATCGGGATGAGAGCGAGAAGGCACAACTGTCTGCAGGGGCTGCGGGCAGGTCAGGAGGAAAACAGATGGATATGTTTATGGACAAGCTGGCGCAGAAACTGACAGCACAGGAAATCATCAAGGCGAATACCGCGGCAGATGTGGAAGAACTGAACAAATTGAAGAACCAGATAGCAGAGTACAATGAATGTCTGGCAAAGCTGCAGAAACTGATCGACGACGGCGCCGGAAAACTGGCCGGCATCCAGATAGAGGAAAGCGAGCTGGCCCATCTGGTGGGGGAAAGCTACGGCAGGATGAAGATGCTGCAGCAGGATGTGGAGAACCTGCAGGGAACCATAGAGCAGCAGCAGGAGCGGATCGACGGGATGGAAAAGTCCGCGGCGGTGAGGATGGAGGCCATGTCCGCGTCTGTGCTGAACCAGCTGGAAGCCCTGGCGAGCCAGACGGAAGTCCTCTCTGCCACTGTGGGGGCGAAGATAGACCAGCTGTGCGGACAGCTGGAGGCCCAGGCGACCGGAGGCCTGTCGGAGCGGCTTGACCAGGTGGAAGAGAATGTGCACAAGGAGTGTGTGAAGGTGTACCGCAATGTGCAGGCCGTGATGGTGGAGGAGAGCGGCAAGCAGAACGAGGCGATGGATGGGGCAAAGGCGGATGTGGAAGCCGTCAAAGGAAAGCTGGGAGCGGTGCTGGGCGTTTCCGTGGCAGCGGCCGTACTGTCTTTGGCAGGCGTGCTGTATCAGGTGCTCAGCGGGCTTCATGTACTTCCGTTTTAATCTCACGGGTGTGAAAATATGGCAAAGGAAATCTGGAAACCGGGGAACATGCTCTATCCGCTGCCTGCGGTCATGGTGAGCATGGCGGACCGGGACGGAAAATACAATATCATCACCATCGGCTGGGCGGGCACGGTCTGCACGAACCCGCCCATGGTCAGCATATCTGTCCGGCCGGAGCGGCATTCTTTCCGGATTTTGCAGGAGACAGGGGAATTCGTCATCAATCTGACCACCAGGGAGCTGGCTTTCGCCACAGACTACTGCGGCGTGAAGAGCGGCAGGGATGTGGACAAGTTCAAAGCCCTGGGGCTGACGGCTTTTCCGGCAAAGGAGGTAAAAGCGCCGCTGATCGGGGAGAGCCCTGTCAATATTGAGTGCAGAGTGCGCACGGTCACGCCGCTGGGATCGCATCATATGTTTCTGGCTGATGTGGCGGCAGTCCACGCCGACGAGGAATATATGGACGAAAAGCATAAGTTTCATCTGGAACAGGCAGACCCCATTGTCTATTCGCATGGGGTCTATTATGTGTGCGGAGAAGCAGTCGGTACATTCGGATACAGCGTAAAACGGAAATATACTGCATAACGCTGAATACTGCCTGATGCAATCATGCCATGAAACCAGTCAGCGTTATGCAGTCTGGTTTCATGGCAAGTGAAATCGTTATGCAGTATAAATCACAGAGACGGCCGCGTGGAAGCGGAACAGGGGGACAGATGAGACAGATTGCGGGAGAGCTGTTTACGAAAAGAAGATTGTATCTGGTATGCTTTATGGCGCTTGGCCTGATAGAGTTCCTGCGGGCCACTCAGGCCGGAAACGTCTGGAAAGCCGCGGCTAACTGCACGGGGCTGGTGATGATGGCGCTGATATTCAGCGCAGTGCCCCTGAAAGAACTGACAGACCGTTTCAATGTCATCTATGTGCTGCTGTGCGCGGCGGCCATGATTACGGTGCACTTTTACTGGCTGTCCCATCGGGGGGAAATCCTGTGGGGACAGGCCCAGACAGCTGTGCTGAACATCTGCTGGATGGGGATTGCCCTGAGGTATTTTTTTCGTAAAGTAATCGCGGAAAAAAAGATATCCCTCCGGCCGGGGCTTACAGGCTGGCTGTGGATCGCCCTCTCTGTGTCGATGATTGCCTCTGTCAGTGAAAGATGGTGGCCGCTGTGGTTCTTTCTGATGTTCGGCTGCTTTTATCTCACGGAGTTTTCAGGGGAAGACAGAGAGGCTCTCTGGGATGGCATGATAGACGGGACGATTCTGGCTTTCTTCGCGGTGCAGATCTACGCCTATGGCTTCAGGCCCTATGATGAACTGCGATACAAAGGCGCTTTCAGCAATTCCAATATGATGGCGCTCTATTACTTGATTGTCTATCTGATGTGCCTTTTCCGCCTCCATCTTCTGGAGATGAAAAAGGAGGGATGGGGATGGAAATCATTTTTCCTGCTGGGCGCGGGAGGGATGCTTTCTTTTCAGCTGTTCACGATGTGCAGGACGGCGTGGATCGCGTCTTTTGTGGTGACGGTGCTGTACGGCATCTTTGTGATGCGGGGAATCTGGAGGATGAGATGGCGCGGCATTTTGTGCAGGGGATGCGCTCTTGTGCTGGCAGCGGCAGTGACGTTTCTGCCTGTGTACGGCACGATACGCTGGCTTCCCACAATCCTGCACCATCCGGTCTGGTACGAGGGGGAATACGCGGTGGACAAGGTGCATTCCTTTGACCCGCCCACCTCGGAAAAGTACGTGAAGCTGGAAGATTTTATGGATGCCCTGTTCGGCCGGATTCTCCGCACATTGGACATTGTGCAGCGCGGCGGCCCGTTTGTGCTGCGGGTCCATGCGGCTGAAGATATGGATAAGATGGAGCGGGTGGAACTTGTGGAGGCTTCCTGGACGGAAGACACTGCCCTGCGGATACGCCTGACAATCTATAAGGCGTACTGGGATAATCTGAACTGGTTCGGGCATGGGCTGTCGGAGGGCTATTTCATCATCGGGGACGAGGATTATTTTTCAAGGCATGCCCAGAACCTTTGGCTGCAGATGGCATACACCCACGGAATTCCCGCGGGAATCCTGTCGGTAGCTCTGTCGATTGTCCTGCTGTATGCTCAGGGAAGAAACATGATGCGCAGGAAAGACAATCCCTATGCCGTCATCCCCTTTTTTGTCTGTGTGGTATTTATGGTATTCGGCTTGATGGAAATCGTGTGGAATCCCGGACAGCTGATCATGTTCCTCGTTTTCTTCGTGCAGCATCCTCAAATAATGGAACAGCAGAAGAAATGAATATTTTTTCATAAACTGTACATGCTAGATAGAAATAAAAACCAAAAGTGAAAGATTCAGGAAAACTATGGAAAAGAAGAAAAGCAATCATAAAAAGTACAAATTTACATATATTAAAGCTACGGCGGGCACCTTGTTCCTGTGCCTGTTCTTTCTGAAAGGGTATACGCCCTACGAGGAGACAGGGGAGAATTTCTTCCATATTCAGGTAAACGGCCGGGATGTGGGCACCCTGGGAGATAAGGAGCGGATTGACGAACTCCTGCTCCAGGCCAGAAAGAATGTGGTCGCGGACAGCGATGAACTGGTATTCATGACGGCGGACATGGTGGTAGTGGGAGAGCAGGTCCTCTGGGGCAAGGTGGATACGGAAGAGGATGTGCTCAATCGGATGGAGGAGACCCTGCGGGCCAGCATCCGGGAGACCCTGCACCGTTCTTACACCCTGAAGATAGACGAGTACATCATCAATCTGTCCAGCATGGAGGATGTGCAGACGCTGCTTCTGGCCGCCATCGACAAGTACGGCAACGACGGGAAGTTCGCGGTGGAGATCAGGAATGACGGGGACAGGGAGTTCGGCGTGCTGACCGCGGATGTGGTGGCGACCTCGGCTTTAGAGGACGAGGGATGGCAATCCAATACGGAGGCGGGCGTCCAGAATCTGATCGCGGGCATCCAGGGGGAACAGATCCAGGAACAGCGGGAGGACTTCGAGGATTTCGAACTGGGAATCCGGACCATGAATTTCGCGGACAGCGTGGAAATCGTGGAGTCGTATCTTCCGGAGAGCCAGCTGACGGATCTGGAGCAGGCTATCGGCCTGGTGATCATGGAGCAGGAGACCCCCAGCGTATATGAAGTAGTGGCCGGGGATACCCTGTCGGAGATTGCCATCAAAGTAAACATTCCCATGGACACTATCGTGGAGATGAACGACCAGCTGGAGGATGTGACATCCACCCTGCAGATAGGCGACGAGCTGCTGATTACAGTGCCGGAGCCGGAACTGTCCGTGGCCAGGGTGGAGGAGGAATATTACGAGGAGATATATGACGCGGATATCGTCTATATCGAGAATGACAACTGGTACACGAATCAGACGGTAGTACACCAGCAGCCGTCGGCGGGATTCCGTAAAGTAGTAGCCGATGTATCGTACCTCAACGACAAGGAAATCAGCCGGGAAATCCTGAAAGAAGAGATTGTCATGGAGGCTGTGCCGAAGATTGTGGAGAGGGGGACCAAGATACCTCCTACCTATGTGAGGCCCATTTCCGGCGGCGTCCAGACCTCAGGATTCGGGAGAAGGTCCGCGCCCACTAAAGGAGCCAGCTCCTACCACAAGGGAATCGACTGGGCCACGCCCACCGGAACGCCTGTCTATGCCTCCTGCGGCGGCACCGTTGTCAAGGCCGGCTGGGGAAGCGGCTACGGATATGTAGTCTATATCAACCACGAGGACGGCAGGCAGACCAGGTACGGGCATCTGAGCAAGGTGCTGGTAAGCGAGGGACAGAGCGTGAAACAGGGAGACAGGATTGCCTTAAGCGGCAGCACCGGCATCAGCACGGGCCCTCATCTGCACTTCGAGATATTGATAAACGGTACCCAGGTGAACCCTCTGGACTACCTGAACAGATGACATGGAATATATGTTCGGTTTACAAACCGGGGAAAATGTGGTAAGATAGTCCCTATGTGAAAAGCCATGGCCGAAACCTGGCAGATGGCCGGATAAATA
Source organism: Acetatifactor aquisgranensis (assembly GCF_943193215.1). NCBI lineage: Bacteria > Bacillati > Bacillota > Clostridia > Lachnospirales > Lachnospiraceae > Acetatifactor > Acetatifactor aquisgranensis. The sequence goes on from NZ_CALPDH010000005.1 coordinate 115,996, forward strand.
TACTTGACCCTAAGCAGAGGAAAATCATATGGAAGAATATGTAATAAAAGGCGGGAATCCGCTGGTGGGCGACGTGGAGATAGCCGGCGCAAAGAACGCGGCGCTCCCGGTTTTCGCCGCCGCCACCATGACGGACGAGACTGTATATATAGACAATATTCCGGATGTGCGCGATATGGATGTGATGCTGGAAGCGATAGCCAGCACGGGAGCCACGGTGAAACGTGTCAGCCGCCACAAGGTTCTGATCAATGCGGGCAACATCAACAATCTGACCGTAGAACATGAGGGATGCAAGAAAATCAGAGGCTCCTATTACCTCCTGGGAGCGTTTCTGGGAAAATATAAGCAGGCGGAGGTAGTCCTGCCCGGGGGCTGCGATATCGGAAGCCGGGCTGTAGACCAGCATATCAAGGGATTTCGTGCGCTGGGCGCGGAGGTGATGATTGAGCATGGCCTGATCAAGGCCAGGGCTGAGCGGCTGCGGGGCAGCCATATCTATATGGATAAAGTCAGCGTGGGGGCCACGATCAATGTGATGATGGCCGCTACCATGGCGGAGGGGATGACTATCATCGAGAACTGCGCCAAGGAGCCCCATGTAGTGGATGTGGCCAGCTTCCTGAACAGCTGCGGAGCCAACATCAGGGGAGCGGGGACCGATGTCATCAAGATTCGGGGCGTGGAAAGGCTCCACGGCACGGATTATACCATCATACCGGATCAGATTGAGGCGGGCACTTTCATGTTCGCCGCCGCGGTCACCAAGGGGGACGTGACTGTGAAGAATGTAATCCCCAAGCATCTGGAGTCTATTACGGCCAAACTTCTGGAGATAGGCTGCGAGGTGGAGGAAGCGGATGACTGTATCCGTGTGGTGGCCTCCAAGCCTCTGGCCCATACCCAGGTAAGGACCCTGCCTTATCCGGGCTTTCCCACGGATATGCAGCCTCAGATGACGGTGGCACTGGCCCTGGCCAAAGGCACCAGCATCGTGACGGAGAGCGTATTTGAAAACCGGTTCAAATATGTGGACGAATTGATACGTATGGGAGCCGATGTGAAAGTGGAAGGCGGAGACACGGCCATCATCGACGGGGTGGATAAATATACAGGAGCCAGCATTACGGTGCCGGATCTGCGGGCGGGAGCCGCGCTGGTGATTGCCGCGCTGGCCGCGGAGGGATACAGTACCGTTGACGATATCAAGTATATCGAGAGGGGCTATGAGGATTTCCATATCAAGCTTCAGAATCTGGGGGCGCAGATTGAAATGGTGGAGACAGATAAGGATGTTCAGAAATTCAAGCTTAAAGTCGGCTGAGTACCATCTGCCCGGCGGATTTCTTGGAAAGTTATATTTATAATGAGGATAGGAAAGGGTCTTGTCATCTGGTGATAAGGCCTTTTTGGCCATAGCCAAAGTATGGAGAGGCGGTGAAATCTATGCGGCGCAGCGCGGGACGATGTCTTATGCCGATAATGCTATTGCCACTGTTTATAAGCGGATGCGGCAGCCCTGCCGCACCGGGACAAATATCCACAGAGGGTGCGCTGCAGGAGGGCACTTCCCAGGTCTCCATGGTGGTGGAGAATCCGGAATATGATGCTGCGCCCAATCCGTCCAACAAGTCGGAAAAGGATGAGAAGAATGCGGATTTCACTCCGTACCAGGCGCCGGAATTCGCGGATTCCGCTTTTCATGCCGAGCATGATACCCAGGGCAATGAGAAGGTGCAGATCGACCTGGAGCATGTAAACGAGGGCTACATAGGTGTTTCGGGCCATTCCGACACCCGGTTGAAACTCCAGGTGCTGGTGGGGGAGATGGATTACCGGTATGATGTTCCGTCGGACGGGACGCCGGTGATTTTCCCGCTTCAGGAAGGAGACGGCATCTATACCCTGAAAGCCATGGAGAATGTGGAAGATACAAAATACAGGCCTCTTTTTTCAGTGGACTGCGAAGTAAAGCTGGACGATGAGTTCCAGCCTTTCCTGCGGCCCAGCGCATACGTGGACTATGACAGGGATTCGGAATGCGTGAAGCTGGCTGCTGAACTGGCGGCGGGGGAGGAGGACGCGCTGGGAGTGGTGGGCGCTGTGTTTGAATATATCTGCGACAACATCGTGTACGACAGAGAAAAAGCGGAGATGGTGCAGAAGACCACAGGCTATATGCCGGTGCTGGACGAGACGCTGAGAACGGGAAAGGGTATCTGTTTCGACTATGCCTCCCTTGTGGCCGGGATGCTGCGCAGCCAGGGCATTCCCACCAAGATGGTCTTCGGCGATGTGTCCCCGGACGACATCTATCATGCCTGGAATATGTTCTATACCGAGGAGACCGGATGGGTGACGGTCAAGTACGAGGTGAAAGCGGGCAGCTGGAACCGGCTGGATCTGACCTTTTCGGCCAATGGGGCGGATACATCGTTTATCGGAGACGGCAGTAATTACCTGGATGAAAAATATTATTAGAAACTGACAGATTGTAATCGACAGAAAGTGATCAACATATAAGGAGGGGCGCTATGAGACGTGGGAAACTGGACAGTCTGGGGGTCAGCGCGTTCTGCGAGAGCATGGCGATGATGGTGCAGTCCGGAATCCAGATGGACGAGGCTGTGGCGTTGTTGAGATCCGGCAGCGGACAGGGAGGCCCTTTGGAAGAAGGACTTGCAATCATGCAGGCGGAGACGGAGGCCGGAAAAGGACTTTCCGCCGCCATGGAGGCTACCGGGCTTTTTCCGGAATATGCCATACGGATGGTCCTGGCGGGAGAGAAAGCGGGCAGACTGGAGGATGTACTGTTCCAGCTGGCGCGCTATTATGGGGATCTGAAGACCATGACGGCAAAGCTGAGGAATGCCGTCATTTATCCGGTGGCCATGCTGGGCATCATCATCATCGTGCTGATCGTCATGCTGACAACGGTGCTGCCGGCCTTTACGGATGTGTACGACAGTCTGACAGGAAGTCTGACGTCTTCTTCTTACGCCTATGTGAACGGAGCTTATCTGCTCTGCCGGGCGGCGCTGATCGTGATGGTGGCGCTGGCTGCGGCGCTGGCCATAGGGTATGCTTTATGGAATAGTAAAAAACGAAATATCGTAGAAAATATACTACATAAGATTCCGTTCTGTGCAGCAATACTGGAGAGCCTGGGGATGTTCCGCTTTACGGCGGCGCTGTCCACTTTCCTTGCCAGCGGCGCGATTCAGGACATGGCCGTGGCGGAGAGCAGGAAGATGGCCTCCTGCAGGCCGGTGGAAGAAAGAATAGACCGCTGTGTGGGACGCATGGGCGAGGGGCACGGCATCGCCCAGGCTGCCTACGATGAAGGCCTCTTTGAACCTGTCTATGGGAGGATGCTCCTGGCGGGGGAGCGCAGCGGCAGCCTGGAGTCAGTGCTGCGCAAGCTCACGGGGCTGCTGGCGGATCACTGTACGGAGCTGGTGGACCGGCTGGTGGGCATTGTGGATCCGGTGCTCTCAGGCGTTCTGATGGCTGCGGTGGGATTGTCTCTTTTGAGCGTCATGCTGCCTTTGATCGGCATGATGAATTCCATCGGATAAGCAGCTGGATAAGCCTGGGAGGTGCGGCGGATGTATGTGGATAAGAAAAGAAAGAAATGGCCCGGCCTGGCCCTTGCGGCGGCCGTGCTCCTCATAGCCGCGGGATTGTGGTGCCTGATTGTGCCCGCATCCGGCAGGGACATGGACGAGGAGAGCGAGAAGGCAATCAAGGCGGCAGTGGAGCGCTGCGCGATGCAGTGCTATGTGGTGGAAGGAGCCTATCCGCCCAGCCTGGCCTATCTGGAGGAGAATTATGGGCTCCAGATCAATAAAAAGGAATATTATGTCAGCTATGATATTTTTGCGTCAAACGTACCGCCCGCGGTGAAAGTAATCAGCAGGGACTAACCGCCAGCGGCATGGGGGCAGCGGCGTGTCCGGGTATCTGGGGAGAGGAGGAAAAAGCCTGTGAAACGGAATAATGGTTGGTCGGGAATCTATACAATGGCAGTGGCCGGGATTTTTCTGGCCGGATTTTTCCTGACCGTCATTTTCGGCGCGCAGACCTATCGCGATATCGTGGCCGGTCAGACCCGGAACAATGCGGAAAGAGCGCTGCTCTCCTATATCTCTACCTGCGTGCGTATGAACGACAGAGAGGGCGCGGTGTCCGTATCGGAAGCGGACGGGGAGCCGGTGCTGGTAATCGCGGACGGCAGCGGCGATTACGCCCTTCGGATTTACAGGTATGGCGGCAGTCTTGTGGAGGATTATGGGGAAAAAGACGGTGAGCTGTACCCGGATATGGCCCAGGTGATTGGGGAGACGGAAGTCTTCCAGGTGGAAGAACTGGGGAATGGTACCTATGTGGTAATTACAGACGCAGGCAGGGTGGTGTTTGGGGTAAGGAGTGAGAAAGGGGTGGCCGCGGATGATGGAAGAGAAGCATTCCACTGAGAATGGCGGCAGAGCCGAAAGCAGGAATGGGGGACGCAGGGTGACGGCGTTCTACATAGAAGCCCTGATTCTGGTGGCCTTGCTGACGATGGTGGTTCTGGTGCTGACCTGGATTTTCGCCTGGTCCGGGCAGAGGAGCAAAAAAGCGGCGCTCCTGACAGCGGCGGTGCATCTGGCGGAGAATGGCGCGGAGGCAGTGGCGTCGTCGGAGAGCATCGAGGAAGTGCGGGAGCTTCTGGAGGAAAACGGAAACGCCGAGATTTCAGGGCAGGCCACAGAGGATGGAAGTTCCCTGCGGCTGTATTATGACAATGACTTAAAACCTGCGCCGGAGGGCAGCATCTGGCTGGATATCCTGTGGATGCCGGAAGACGGAGGATTTGTGAAAAGCATTCTCACCGTGGAGCAGGCGGGAGGGTCAGAGCCGATTTATACACTGGAGACAGGGGTTTTCATCGGAAAAGAAGAGGATGAGTAAGATATGAGGCATGTACCAATTAAACTGGGGCCGCTGGCGGTGCTGCTTACAGTGATCAGCATCTGCATGACGACGCTGGGCGTCCTTGCGTTCACCACAGCGCGGGCAGACTGGAGTCTGGCGGAAGAATATGCCGACACGGTCCGGGTCAGGTATGAACTGGAGGCGGAGGGGCAGCGCTTTCTTTGGGCCGCCGCAAAATCCCGGCAGGAGGGAATAGGGCCGGGGGCGCTTGAAAATACGGAAGTGGATGAGGATGGCGTCATCTGGCGGAGCTTTGAAAAGGGCGAATTCGGACTGAAGGTAGGCGTTAGGGAAGAGAGCGGAACTCTCCGTGTGGTGAGCTGGCGGATGCGGAAAGAATGGGAGCTGGATGAAGACATGAACCTCTGGTCCGGCGAAGAGTGAGTGATTCCAGGGCAAAAACGAAAGGGTGGACGAAAATATGAAATTACAGGAAATTCTGGAACAGGCAGTGAGAGATGAGGATGTGTCGGACGTCTTCCTGGTTGCCGGATTGCCGGTTACAATGAAACGGAATGGCGTACAGACGCGGCTGGATATGCCGGCTCTGATGCCGAAAGACATCGGAGAGCTGGTAGAGCAGATATACACGGAGGGCAGGCGGACCAGAACCAGGCTGGAAACGGGGGAGGACGACGATTTCTCGCTTTCCATGTCCAGGCGGGATAATTTCCCCGGCGGGCGCTTCCGTGTCAATGTGTTCCGGCAGAGAGGGTCTCTGGCGGCTGTCATCCGTGTGATTCGTTTTGAGCTGCCGGATCCTGAGAAACTGGGGATTCCCATGGACATTCTGGCCCTGACGGAAGACTCCGGGGGCAGAAGCAACAAAAACGGCGGTCTCGTACTGGTGACAGGGGCTGCCGGCACGGGCAAGACCACTACCCTTGCCTGTATGATCGACCGCATCAACAGCAGCCGGGACTGCCATATCATCACCATGGAAGACCCCATCGAATATATCCACAGGCACAAGAGGGCAATCGTGACCCAGCGGGAGATTTCCATCGATACCCCGGGCTATTTGAGCGCCCTGCGCTCTGCCCTGCGGGAGAGCCCGGACGTGATCCTACTGGGGGAAATGCGTGACTATGATACGATTTCCGCGGCCCTGATCGCCGCCGAGACCGGCGTACTGGTGTTCAGCACCCTGCATACCAACAGCGCGGCGGACACCATCAACCGCATCGTGGACGTATTCCCGGAAAAGGAACAGGCCAGGACCCAGCTGGCCCAGGTGCTGAAAGCAGTGGTCTGCCAGCAGCTGGTGCCCTCCACAGCGGAGGATGAAGACGGCGATCTGATACGGATTCCGGTCTTCGAGGTGCTGAAATCCACTGATGCCATCCAGAACATGATTCGGGAGAACAAGGTGAACCAGCTGAACGCAGCCATGCAGTCCGGCGCAAGCGAGGGCATGTGCACCATGGACGGCAATCTCCTGCGGCTGTGCCAGGAGGGGAAGATTACCAAGTCCACGGCGCTGAAATACCGCACTCACTATGGGGACGAATATATGGAAAAGAGGCTTGGCTGAAAATTCCTGTTGACAGCCCTGTGCTTTTGTAGTAATGTAGTGAGTGAGGATATCCGAACAATTTAATATGATTTCTCTTATTCAGAGTCGGTGGAGATACATAGGATCGATGAAGCCGCGGCAACCCCATTTGAGGAAGGTGCCCACCTGAGCGAGTGCTATTCGAACAATAAGAGGATTTGATATCGACAGATTAGAGTCCGCTTATTATGGAAGAAAAGCATTCCATGGTAAGCGGACTTTTTATGCACAGACTCGTGCAAAAGTGTCATAGACACTTGAAATATGCCGTCGTGGCGGCGCACGGGCCGCGATTATTCAGATATCTTGACAGGCTTTCGCACAGACTGCAGCTGTGCTATGGAGGCAGAAAGGAGAGGATTTTGGAGCACAGGATTATTTCCGGACAGTACGAGTTGGGTACTGAAGAACAGCAGGCGGGATACCGTCAACTGTTTGGGGAAGAGGACATACAGTATAAATTCGACCTGTACTTTCACTGGTACAATATCGTCCATGAACTGGGGCACTGCCTCCTGGAGGATTGGGGGATAGAAATGCCCGATGTGCAGGAAGAAATGTATGTGAACGAGTTCGCTGTGGCATATTGGATGCAGGCGGACGGAGGAGAGCGAATGGGGGAACTGCGCAGACTTCTGGAGACCGTGACAGATGCCCTGCCGCCGATTGTGCCGGCGGATATGGGCTTTGAAGAGTATTTTGAAAAGATATGGGGCACGGATCAGCTGAACAATGCCGTGACATATGGGTATTTTCAGCTGAACAGTGTGCGGAAGGCCATGGAGAAGTGTGCGGATCTGTCCGCCGTGCTGGAGAAGTCAGGGATTGAGGCGGATCTGACGGCCTCCGTGGAGGCCTACCGGGGAGAGGTAAGCGCAGCCCATGCGCAGGATGTCCTGGAATGCGCAGTGGCCAACTTAAAACGGCTGAATCTTTCTGTGCCTCAAATCAGGGTTGAATTGGTGGAGAATCCATTGATTCAATGCTGCAGATAACTGCCCTGTTATATCTGCTTTCCTTTCCTGCGGGTAAGGGCGCCCGGCCCATTGCCTGAAGGAATCCATTGTGTACAAATTGTTTACATAATTCGCTGTTTGCGTGAAAGAAAGGAAGAGACAGAAGAATGGAAAAACATTTATTTACATCGGAATCCGTAACAGAAGGACATCCCGACAAGGTCTGCGATGCCGTATCGGATGCCATCCTGGATGCCTGCATGGAGCAGGATCCCATGAGCCGCGTGGCCTGCGAGACCGCAAGCTGCACCGGATTTGTATTAGTGACAGGTGAAATCACCACCGCTGCCAACCTCGACATTCCCGCCATCGTGAGGAAAACCGTGAATGAGATTGGATACAATGATTCCAAAGTGGGATTTGACGGCAATACCTGCGCTGTCATGGTGGCATTGGATAAGCAGTCCCCGGACATCGCCATGGGCGTTGACAAGGCCCTGGAGGCCAGGGAGGCCCAGATGACCGATGAGCAGCTGGAGGCCATCGGCGCAGGAGACCAGGGCATGATGTTCGGCTATGCCACCAATGAGACCCCGGAGCTGATGCCCTACCCTGTCTCCCTGGCCCACAAGCTGGCCAGACAGCTGACGAAGGTCCGCAAGGACGGTACCCTCTCTTACTTACGTCCCGACGGCAAGAGCCAGGTGTCCGTGGAGTACGATGAGAACGGAAAGCCCATCCGTCTGGAGGCCGTGGTGCTCTCCACCCAGCATGACGAGGAGGTATCCCAGGAACAGATTCATGCTGACATCAAAAAATATGTTTTCGATCCTATCCTGCCGGCAGAACTGGTGGATGAGGAGACCAAATTCTTCATCAATCCCACCGGGCGTTTCGTCATCGGCGGCCCTCAGGGAGACGCAGGGCTCACCGGCCGCAAGATTATCGTGGACACCTACGGCGGATACGCCCGCCACGGCGGCGGCGCTTTCTCCGGCAAGGACTGCACCAAGGTGGACAGGAGCGCCGCCTATGCCGCCCGCTATGTGGCAAAGAACATCGTGGCCGCGGGGCTGGCCGAGAAGTGCGAGATTCAGCTGTCTTACGCCATCGGCGTGGCCCGGCCCACTTCCGTCATGGTGGATACGTTCGGCACAGGACGCGTCAGCGATGAGAAATTGGTGGAGATCATCCGCGAGAACTTCGATTTGCGCCCCGCGGGCATCATCAAGATGCTGGATCTGCGCAGGCCCATCTACCGTCCCACCGCGGCTTACGGCCATTTTGGGCGGGATGACGTGTCTCTTCCCTGGGAGGCCACGGACAGGGCGGAGGTTCTGAAGAAATATTTGTAATACTGGGAGGCGGAAAATGGGCAGAAAGAGACAGCTTTACCTGGACTGGATTAAGGCGGGGGGGCAGGAATGATCGTGATGCTCCACACCATGAGCAGTACGATGAATGCAGGCGGATTTTATGTTTCGGATTTCCGCATACAGGTGTGGTATGTCCTGCACCAGTTTCTGTTTACGGCTGTCCCCCTGTTCATCATGGCTACCGGAGCCGGCTTTTTATCCACAGGGCGTTCCTGCGGCTACAGGGACATGGGGAGGCATATTGCCAGAATCATTTGCTGTATCCTGTTTTTCGGAACTCTGTTTTATGTGGTACGGATGTTGGTAGAGAGGAATCCGTTCGGGCCCGCGGATCTGGTTCTGGCAATCTTTCAGGACAATACATGGTCACATATGTGGTACCTGTACCGTTTGCTGGGTCTCTACTTTTTCATACCGTTATTGTGGGCTTTCATGAAGGTCTCGAAGCTGTGGGAACAGGCTGTTTTTGCAGGGTTGTTATTGTTTTTTGCCTCTGTCTATCCTTATGTCTGCGGGATGATCGGATTTATTCCGGCCAGGATTCTGCCTGTTTCCGGCACATGGCTTTTCTGTGCTGTGGCGGGGGGAATCCTGGGCAGGCTTCCCGTTGAAAAAAAGAGAAAATACCGGGGCCTGATTCTGGCAGGGATTCTGGCAGGCCTTGGAGGAGTCGTCTGGGAAGGGATGCGGCAGACGGTGATGTCGGAGGAACATCCTTTCTTGCTGCTTCTGGCGATGAGCCTGTTTGCCTGGATGAGGCTTTGGTGCGATGAAAAGGAAAGCTTCCCGGGGATGGGGAAACTGGCCGGAAATATGCTGGGCGTGTACATTATCCATCCCGTGTTCATTCATATATGCGTGAAAGTGCTGCGGTTTAACCCCCAGCTTTATCTGCCGGTGCTGACCGTCCCGCTTACCGCGGCGGCGATTTATGCCCTGTCAGTGGCAACGGTGTGTTTTTTGCGCAAAATTCCGATTGTCAGAAGATATCTTCTGTAAGATTCTGCCGTAATCTTTTTCTCCCAAACCTTTACAAACCTCCTGAATTTCAGTATAGTATATCATAGGTAAATTTGTTTGCAGAAGACAAAAGGAGGTTCCTCATATGGCATTCGTACATCTCCACGTCCACACGGAGTATTCCCTCCTGGACGGTTCCAATAAAATCAAAGAATACGTCGCCCGGGTGAAAGAGCTGGGGATGGACAGCGCCGCCATCACGGACCACGGTGTCATGTACGGCATCATCGACTTCTACCGGGCGGCAAAGGAGGCTGGCATCAACCCCGTTATCGGCTGTGAAGTCTACGTGGCGCCAAATTCCCGCTTCGACAAGGAACTCACCGGAGGGGAGGACAGATACTACCATCTGGTGCTGCTGGCGGAGAACAACGCAGGCTACGCCAATCTGATGAAAATCGTCAGCAAGGGCTTCACGGAAGGATACTATTACAAGCCCAGGGTGGATATGGAGGTCCTGAATCGCTATCATGAGGGTATCATCGCCCTGTCTGCCTGCCTTGCAGGCGAAGTGCAACGGAATATCGTTAAAAACTTGCCGGAGGAAGCCAGGAAGTCCGCCAGAAAATACGAGGAATGCTTCGGCAAGGGCAATTTTTTCCTGGAACTGCAGGACCATGGGATTCCCAGCCAGCGCCTGGTGAACACAGAACTGTTGAAAATGAGCAAAGAATTGGACATCCCTCTGGTGGCCACCAACGACGTCCACTACACCTACGAAAAGGACGCGGACTCCCACGACATCCTGTTGTGTCTCCAGACCAACAAGAAGCTGGCGGATGAGGACAGGATGCGCTACGAGGGAGGCCAGTATTTCGTCAAGAGCGAGGAGGAGATGAAAGGCCTGTTCCCCTATGCATGGGAGGCCCTGGAGAATACCCAGCGCATAGCGGACCGCTGCCATGTGGAAATCGAATTCGGCGTCACGAAGCTGCCCAGGTTCGAGGTGCCGGAGGGCTATGATTCCTGGAGCTATCTGAACAAGCTGTGCGATGACGGCCTGGCGGAACGCTACGGCGATGGCAGCCAGCCTGCGGGAAGCACGGGGCAGACTCTGCGGGAGCGACTTGACTACGAACTTTCTGTCATCAGGCGGATGGGATATGTGGACTATTTCCTGATTGTATGGGATTTCATCAACTATGCCAGGAGTAACGGCATTCCCGTAGGCCCGGGCAGAGGCTCCGGCGCGGGGAGCATTGTTGCCTACTGCCTGAAGATTACCAATATCGAGCCCATCCGCTATAACCTGCTCTTCGAGCGGTTTCTGAACCCGGAGCGTGTATCCATGCCCGATATCGACATTGACTTCTGCTACAACCGCAGGCAGGAGGTCATCGACTATGTGAACAGGAAGTACGGCTCCGACAAGGTGGTGCAGATCGTCACTTTCGGTACTTTGGCGGCAAAAGGCGTCATCCGGGACGTGGGCCGGGTCATGGATCTGCCCTATGCCTTTGTGGACTCCATGGCCAGGATGATACCGGGTGAACCGAATATCACCATTGAAAAAGCGCTGGAAAAGAACCCGGAGCTGCATAAGGCATATCAGGAGGATGAGCAGGCCCGCCACCTGATCGACATGTGCAAGCGCTTAGAGGGTCTGCCCAGACATACTTCCATGCATGCGGCGGGAGTGGTCATCTGCCCGGAGGCGGCGGATGAATTCGTGCCCCTGTCCAGAGGCAGCGACGGCTCCATCACCACCCAGTTCACCATGACCACGCTGGAGGAGCTGGGGCTTTTAAAGATAGATTTCCTTGGCTTACGGACGCTGACGGTGATTTCGGACGCGGTAAAATTCGTGCAAGAGACAAAGCATGAGCACATTGATATCGACAATATCGACTACGAAGACCCGCAGGTCCTTGCGGCCATCGGCACCGGGAAAACGGACGGCGTGTTCCAGCTGGAAAGCGGAGGGATGAGGGGCTTCATGAAAGAGCTGCGGCCCCAGAACCTGGAGGACATCATCGCCGGGATTTCCCTGTACCGCCCGGGCCCCATGGACTTCATCCCCAAATACATCAAGGGAAAGAATAACCATAAAGATGTAGTCTATTCCTGCCCCCAGCTGGAGCCCATCCTGGCGCCCACCTACGGCTGCATCGTCTACCAGGAGCAGGTGATGCAGATCGTCCGCGACCTTGGCGGCTACACCTTAGGGCGCAGCGACCTGGTGCGCCGTGCCATGAGCAAGAAGAAGCAGTCCGTCATGGAGAAGGAGCGGGCCAATTTCATCTATGGAAACGAAGAGGAGGGGGTGCCGGGCTGCGTGTCCAGAGGCATCAGCGAGCAGGTGGCCAGCGGCATATTTGACGACATGACTGACTTCGCTAAATATGCCTTCAACAAGTCCCACGCGGCCTGCTACGCGGTGGTGGCCTACCAGACGGCCTGGCTGAAGTTCTATTATCCCGTGGAATTCATGGCGGCCCTGATGACCTCCGTCATCGACAATTCCAAGAAGGTGTCCGAGTACATCCTGACCTGCCGGAATATGGGCATCCAGCTGCTGCCGCCCGACATCAACCAGGGACAGAGCGGGTTCTCCGTAGACGGCGGAAGCATCCGCTACGCCCTGACTGCCATCAAGGGCGTGGGACAGTCCTCCATCGATGACCTGGTGGAGGAGCGGAAAATCAGGGGGCCTTTTACCAATCTGAAAGATTTCATCACCCGCATCGCGGACAGGGACGTCAATAAGCGCGCCGTGGAGAACTTCATAAAGGCCGGGGCCCTGGACGGGCTGGGCGGGACCAGGAAACAGTTCATGAGCGTCTACATGCAGATGATGGACCACATCGCTAAGGAGAGGAAGAGCAACCTGGCGGGGCAGATTTCCCTTTTCGACATCGCGGAGGAGTCCCAGAAGGAGGAATTCGATATCCGCCTGCCGGATGTGGGAGAGTATCCCAAAGAGATGCTCCTGAGCTTTGAAAAAGAGGTGCTGGGCATTTATCTGAGCGGCCATCCCCTGGAATCCGACCAGGAACTGTGGCAGAAGCATATTACCAGCACCACCAATGATTTCGCCCTGGACGAGGAAACCGGCAGCGCGCTGGTGACGGACCAGGCCCGCGTGGTGGTAGGCGGCATGATTGCCGACAGGAGCATCAAATACACCAAAAACGACAAGGTGATGGCTTTCCTGAATCTGGAGGATCTGGTGGGGAATATGGAAGTGGTGGTATTTCCCAGGGATTATGAGAAATATGGCAGCCTGCTGGTGGAAGACGCCAGAGTCTTTATCAGGGGCCGGGCAAATGTAGAGGAAGAAAAGGACGGCAAGCTGATCTGCGAGCAGGTGGTCACCTTTGAGGAGGCGGCCCGGGCCAATGGAGCCCCGCTGTTCCGGAACCAATATGGGAATGGCGGAAACGGCAGGGGAAGCTACAGCGGCAGGCAGAACGGCTACAGTAACGGACAAGGCGGCTGGGGCCGGTCAGGCGGCTCCGCAGGCACGGGCCGGGCAGAGCCGGGAAACGCCGCTGCGGGCCAGGGCGGCAGAGCGCCCAAAAAAGTGCCGGACGGCATCTGGATCCAGTTTCCGGACGCGGACAGCTATTTCGCCAGAGAGAAAGAGCTGCTCGCCTCCATTGAGGATTCCGACGGGAATGATGATGTGGTCATCTTTTTAAAGGATACCAGGGCCATCAAACTCCTGCCGCCGAACCGCAGAGTGAAAGCGGACGTGGAACTGCAGCAGAGGCTGGGAGGTCTGTTTGGCCGGGAAAATGTAAAAATACGCCAATAGGTATTGAAAACCGTTTTTAAATGGATTAAAATAAAGCCGGAGAGTACAAGAAACAAGCTGAAACAGGAGGGCTGAATATATGGCTAAGGAAATAAAGACGATAGCGGTTCTGACCAGCGGCGGAGACGCGCCGGGCATGAACGCTGCCATCCGCGCGGTGGTCCGTACCGCTATTTACAGAGGCGTGAAGGTAAAGGGAGTCAAAAAGGGGTACAACGGACTCCTGAATGAGGATATCATCGATATGGAGCCCCGCAACGTATCGGATATCATCCAGAGAGGCGGCACGGTTCTGGGAACGGCCAGATGTCTGGAGTTCAAAAAGAAAGAGTACCAGGAAAAGGCGGCGGAAATCTGCAGAAAGCATGGCATAGACGGCATCGTGGTCATCGGCGGCGACGGTTCCTACCGCGGAGCCCAGGCGCTGAGCAGGCAGGGTATCAATGCTATCGGTATTCCGGGCACGATTGACCTGGATATCGCATGTACCGAATACACTATAGGCTTTGACACGGCTGTGAACACGGCCATGGAAGCCATCGACAAGGTAAAGGATACTTCATCCTCCCATGAGCGCTGCAGCATCATCGAGGTCATGGGGCGGCATGCGGGATATATCGCTCTGTGGTGCGGCGTTGCCAACGGCGCCGAGGACATCCTGCTGCCGGAGAACTATGATTACAATGAGCAGGAAATCATCAACCATATCATCGAGAGCCGTAAGAAGGGCAAGATTCATCACCTGATTATCAATGCGGAGGGTATCGGCCATTCCACTTCCATGGCGAAGCGTATCGAGGCGGCTACCGGCATCGAGACCAGGGCCACTATCCTGGGATACATGCAGAGGGGCGGAAGCCCTACTGCCAGAGACCGCTACTATGCCTCCATCATGGGTTCCTATGCGGTGGACATCCTGCTGGAGGGCAAGACCAACCGCGTGGTGGGTTACAGATATGGGGAATTCACGGACTTTGGCATTGAAGAGGCGCTGCAGATGCAGAAAGATATCGACAGGTACCAGTATGATGTGGCGAGGATATTGACAATCTGATTCCGTAAGGGAATTGAGACAGGACGGCGGCCGTTTTATGGAAATGGCCGCCGTCATGCGTTGAGATGCCAAAGGCAGAGGGAGGGTATATGATCAGCAGTCATTCCAATCCGAAAGTGAAGCAGGTGGCACAGTGGCAGACGAACTCTGGCAAACGGCGCGAAGAGGGCGTTTTTCTGGCAGAGGGCTTCAAGATGTGCGAGGAAGCCCCGGAAAGGGATGTGAGGGAGATTTACATCACGCAGGAGGCTTTGGAGAAAGCCGGGACACAGCCGGCCCTGCGGGAGAAGCTGGAACGAATCGGATACGAGACGGTATCTTCCGAAGTGTTCCGAAAGATGTCCGACACCCGGACGCCCCAGGGAATCTTGTGCGTGGTGAAAAGGCAGGAAACGGATCTGGAGAGGCTACTTGCGGCGGAGAATCCCCTGCTTATCGTGCTGGAGGATTTACAGGACCCCGGCAATCTGGGGACGATCGTCAGGACAGGGGAGGGCGCGGGAGTCACGGGAATCGTCATGAGCACCAGGACCGTGGATATCTATAACCCGAAAACGATACGGGCCACCATGGGCTCCATTTACAGGGTGCCCTTTGTGTGCGCCGAAAATCTGTGCGGGGCAGTGGAGCGGATGCGGGAAAAAGGAATCCGCGTCTACGCCGCCCATCTCGCGGGAGAAAATTATTACGATAATCTTAACTTCCGGCAGGGCACGGCATTCCTCATCGGAAACGAGGGGAACGGCCTGAGCAGAGAGCTGACGGAACGCGCGGACAGCCTTTTGAAGATTCCCATGGAGGGCAGTGTGGAGTCCCTGAATGCCGCTGTCAGTGCGGCTTTGATGATGTATGAGGCCCGTCGTCAAAGGAAATTATGAAAAACTTGACATTTTCCTTAACATCTGATATGATACTCCTGTAACAAATTTAATAACTTTGTAATAAAGTTATGAACAAAACGGAATAACTTAAAACAAAGTCTTAAGAATTTGTTTATGGAGGTAAAAAATCATGACAAAATACAGAAAACTGTTCACTACAGTGAGAAGGAACTGTTCCAGGTTCCTTGGGCTATTATTGTCATTGTGTCTGCTCTTTGAGGCGGGCATATCCGCACAGGCGAACGGGGACTCCCAGGTGGAGAATACATGCGGCGGTGTGGCCGCGGTGTTCAATCCGGGTTCCGGAAATTCGGTGGATGTGGTGAACGCAACGGCAAAGGAGCTGAACCTCGACCTTACAGCGGAAGAGGAAGAGCCAGAGGAAAGCAGATTGGTGATGGCCAATGTGCAGAATGCTTTAAATGTAAGAAGCGATGCCAGCGAGGAATCCGACAAGGTTGGAATGCTGTACAAGGATTGCGGAGGCACGATTCTGGAGCGCAGGGACGGATGGACGAAGCTGCAGTCAGGCAATATCATCGGCTGGGCCTCAGACGAGTATCTGCTGTTTGATGAGGAAGCCCGTGCTTTGGCCAACAGTGTGGGCAAGATGGTGGCCACGGTGAATACGGAGACCCTGCGGGTGAGAATGGAGCCCGGCACGGACTCAGGCATCTGGGGACTGTTGCCCAAGGGCGAGGTAGTGGAGGTGCTGAACCAGTACGATGACGGCTGGGTGTGCATCGATTTCGAGGGCGAGGACGGCTATGTGTCCACGGAATTCCTGGTGCTGGATTTCGTCATCGACGCCGGTGAGACCATGGAGGAAATCGACGCCCGCATAGCGGCGGAGAAAGAGGCATCCCGCCACAAGAATTACGGCGAGTATACCACGGACGCAGACACTACTCTTCTGCTGGCTGCCCTGATTTACTGCGAGGCAGGCTCCGAGAGCTATGAAGGAAAGCTGGCGGTAGGCGCAGTGGTCATGAACCGTGTCAGGAGCGGGGCATATCCCAATTCCATCCACGGCGTGATTTACGCTTCCGGTCAGTTCACCCCGGCCATGAACGGCAAGCTGAACAGTGTATATGCATCAGGCAATATCAGCTCCAGCTGTATCCAGGCGGCGCAGGAAGCGCTGGCCGGTGCATCCAATGTAGGTGACCTGACCCATTTCCGCCGGAACAACGGACGCGAGGGCCTGGTAATCGGAAACCATGTGTTCTATTGATGTACAAAGTCTGATAAAGGATGAAAATGAGGGCGGCAGACAGATATATGTCTGCCGCTTCTCTTGTACGTTAGGCACTCGTATCGTGCAAAGAAATCTATTGCTTTACGGCTGTTTTTATAGTAAACTAATTATAGATTCCGGGATAGAAGAAAGCAAGGGGAGGTATATTGTATGGATGTGATGCTGATTTTCTGGATGGTTCTGTTGATTTTATGCATCGGAATCGAAGTGCTGACCCTGGGGCTGACTACGATATGGTTCGCGGCAGGCGCTCTGGTAGCAATCTTCGCGGCTTTGCTGTATATGCCGATTTTCGTGCAGGTGATTCTGTTCCTGGTGGTTTCGCTGGTGCTGCTGTTCTTTACGAGGCCCATCGCGGTGAAATACTTCAACCGGGACCGGGTGAAGACCAATGTGGAGAGCATAGTGGGCCGTCAGGCCATCGTCACAGGCGAGATTGACAATATTCAGGCCATGGGCCAGGTGACGGTGAGCGGCCAGGCGTGGAGCGCCAGGAGCTGGGACGACAGAGTGCGGATTCCCGAGGGGACGGTGGTGATAGTGGCCGCCATCAGCGGCGTCAAGCTGATCGTGCGGATGGAGCAGAAACCCGAGAATGCCGCCCCGGTGATGCCGGAGGAGAAGAGACCTGAGAATGCCGCCCCGGTGATGCCGGAGGATAAGCCTGAGAATGCCGCGCCAGTGGCGCAGGAGGCACAGAAGCCCAAAGAGGCTGAGCCGGTCATGGAGGAAGTACAGGAGCCGGAGGTTTCCACAGGCGAAGCGCCGGAGGAAAAGGCCGATGGGGCAGAGCCGCAGGAGTAGTGATTTTTTTAAAATCATATAAAATTAGCGCTTAAGTCACAGCGCGGAAAGAGGTAAATTATGATAGTGATGGGTTGGATTATGGGGTTGCTGATTGTGGTGGTTCTCGCGATACTGGTATCCTGTCTGAAGATTGTTCCTCAGGCACAGGCCTATGTCATCGAGCGCCTGGGCGCATATCAGGGCACCTGGTCAGTGGGCTTCCATGTAAAGGTCCCTTTCTTGGATAAAGTGGCCAGAAAGGTGAACCTGAAAGAGCAGGTGGCGGATTTCCCGCCTCAGCCGGTTATCACCAAGGACAATGTCACCATGCGGATCGACACGGTAGTCTTCTATCAGATTACGGATCCCAAGCTGTTTACCTACGGCGTGGAGAATCCCATGATGGCTATCGAGAACCTGACCGCTACCACATTGCGTAACATCATCGGCGACCTGGAGCTGGATCAGACATTGACCAGCCGCGAGACCATCAACACCAAGATGCGCGCGGCGCTGGATATTGCCACGGATCCCTGGGGCATCAAGGTGAACCGGGTGGAGCTGAAGAACATCATTCCTCCCGCTGAAATCCAGAACGCCATGGAGAAGCAGATGAAAGCCGAGCGTGAGAGACGTGAGGCCGTGACTCGTGCGGAAGGCGAAAAGAAAGCGAAGATTCTGGAGGCGGAGGGCGCCAAGGAATCCGCGATTCTGCGCGCAGAGGCCGACAAGCAGTCCGCGATTCTGCGTGCGGAGGCAGAGAAAGAGAAGATGATACGCGAGGCAGAAGGTGAAGCGGAGGCGATCCTCAAGGTACAGCAGGCCAACGCGGACGGTATCCGGATGCTGAAAGAGGCCAACGCGGATGCGGCAGTGCTGAAGATCAAGAGTCTGGAAGCCTTTGAGAAAGTCGCGGACGGACAGGCCACGACAATTCTTCTTCCCTCAGAGCTGCAGGGCATCGCCAGCATCGCCGCTGCATGGAAAGAGGGCGGAAAGGCCTGATGTCCCTGACAGCAGTATAGCTTTTTCGATGTGACGGATAATGGCAGCCGGCCCTTCGGGAATTCCCGAGGGGCTGGCTGCCTGCGTTTTTATACTGCAGGCAGGATTCGCGGCAGGTTTTACGGGCGCGCAGCATAGAATCCCATTGCAAAATTGGCATTTTTGAAGTATCATAAATGATAATGAATCGGCAGAAAGGCAGGTTGCGGAACCATGGAAAATAAGATAGATTTAAAGGGACGGGATTTTTTGAAGCTGTTGGATTTCACCACGGAGGAAATTGCGTATCTGGTGGATTTGGCGGCGGTTTTAAAGGAGAAAAAGAAGAAAGGGATTCTGGTGGACACCCTGCGGGGCAAGAATGTGGCGCTGATTTTTGAGAAGACTAGCACCCGTACCAGGTGCGCTTTCGAGGTGGCGGCCCATGACCTTGGGATGGGGACCACTTACTTAGATCCCGCAGGCTCCCAAATCGGCAAGAAAGAGAGCATAGCGGACACGGCCAGGGTTCTTTCCGGCATGTTCGAGGGAATCGAATACCGGGGTTTTGGACAGGATATCGTGGAGGAGCTGGCGAAATACGCAAAGGTGCCGGTTTGGAACGGGCTCACCAATGAGTTCCACCCCACCCAGATGCTGGCTGACCTTTTGACCATCAGAGAGCGCTTCGGGCATCTGGAGGGCATCAGGCTGACCTACATGGGGGACGCCCGCTACAACATGGGCAATTCCCTGATGGTGGCCTGCGCCAAGATGGGGATGCATTTTGTGGCCTGTACCACGGCAAAGTATTTCCCGGAGGAGAAGCTGACAGAGCAGTGCAGGGAAATCGCGGCCCAAAACGGCGGCAGCATTACCCTGACGGAGGATGTGACAGCCGGGACAAAGGGCGCGGACGTAATCTATACCGATGTGTGGGTGTCCATGGGAGAGCCGGACGAGGTGTGGGAGGAGCGGATCAGAGAGCTCTCACCCTATCAGGTGAACCGCACGGCCATGGGGAACGCGGGGGAGCATGCCATTTTCATGCATTGCCTGCCTGCATTCCATGACCTGAAGACCGTCATCGGGGCCAAGATGGGAGAGCGCTTCGGCATCACAGAGATGGAGGTCACCGACGAGGTGTTCGAGTCTCCGCAGTCGCTGGTGTTCGAGGAGGCGGAGAACCGGATGCACACCATCAAGGCCGTGATGCTGGCCACTCTGTAAAGCGGAGAAAGAAAAGGGACAGTTTCAGGTTGACAGATGAGCCGGATTGCCGGGTCATGCTTTGGAAAGGAAAAGGCGCCGGAAGGTGGACTGACTTTGTGTGAGGACTGGGCATAGAATAGATGAAAGCTAAGATTTTGGCGCTTTTGCGGAAGCGAAAGGACTATGTGTCGGGGCAGGAGCTGTGCGAGAGCTTCGGCGTCTCCCGCACGGCGGTGTGGAAAGCGATAGGACAACTGAAAAAAGAGGGATACCGCATCGAGGCGGTGAAGAACCGGGGATATCTCCTGGCGCCGGAGGAGGAAGTATACGGACAGCATGAACTGGAGAGCCGCATGACCACGGAATGGGCCGGGCATCCGGTCTGTTATTATGACCAGCTGGCCTCCACCAATCTCCAGGCGAAGCTGGACGCGGAGAACGGCGCGGAGCAGGGTGCCCTGATTGTGGCGGACATGCAGACGGCAGGGCGGGGGCGCAGAGGCCGCGCCTGGAGCAGTCCGGCGGGGAGGAACGTGTACTTTACTTTGATATTGAAGCCGGCGTTTCCTGTGGAGACGGCCTCCATGGTGACGCTGGTCATGGGGCTTGCCGTGGCGGAGGGCATCCGGGAGACCTGCGGCCTGGAGGCCCGCATCAAGTGGCCCAACGATATTGTGATAAAGGGCAGGAAAGTCTGCGGCATGCTGGCGGAGATGAGCACGGAGCGGGATTTCATCCACTATATCGTCATGGGCGTGGGTATCAATGTGAAGCGGCAGGAATTCGCGCCGGAGATTGCGGACATGGCTACCTGTCTGGAGCGGGAACGTGGAAAATCTGTGTCAAGGGCGGAACTGATTGTCAATGTGCTGAAATTATTTGAACGGTATTACGATATCTTTCAAAAGGACGGAAACCTTGGGGGCTTTTTGGAGACCTATAATGGTCTGGTGGCAGGCAAGGATAAGGAAGTGCGCGTCCTTGACCCCAAGGGGGAATTTCAGGGCGTATCCAGAGGCATCAGCAGCACCGGGGAATTGCTGGTGGAGCGGGAGGACGGAACTGTGGAGACTGTGTATGCCGGAGAGGTGTCCGTGCGGGGGATTTACGGGTATGTCTGACAGAGGATGCAGGACCGGCCGCTTTGCTGAGGGCGGTTTTGGCCCGAAAGGGAAATCCGGCAGCGATACGATAGGCCGCGGAAAATAGGAATCAGGAGTTCCGGAGAAAGGAAAGGCGGATGGAGAGTAAGAATACGGTGCTATGCGGTGCCAACGCTTATGAGCAGAAATACTATTTTAACGAGCAGTTCAAAGGCATTCCGGAATCTATCAGGGATGAGCTGCATATACTGTGCGTGCTGTTCACGGAGGAGGTAGGCGGCGTGTTCGTCATAGCCTTTGAGGAGGACGGGAGCATCGTGCTCGAGACCAATGCCGATGAAGACGACATTACCTATGACGAGGTCAGCAGCGGGCTGATGGTGTCTGAAGTGCGCAGGAACAGGCAGGAGCTGTTTGAAGCCTTGCGGCTCTATTACAAGGTATTTGTCCTGAAAGAGGACGTGTCAGGATATCTGGATGAGTAAGCTTTAAAGAAGTTGCAGCAGTTGTTTTTCGGCAGTTCCTAAGAGGAAGCGATATATGATTTTAGTGATAGATGTAGGAAATACGAATATGGTGCTGGGGGTGTACGAGAAAGAGGAGCTGCGGGCCACTTTCCGCATCATGACCAAGATGCCCAGGACCTCGGACGAATACGGCGTTCTGATTACGCAGATACTGCTGAACCGGGGGATAGAAGCCGAGAGCCTGGAGGGGGCCATTGTAGCCAGCGTGGTGCCGGATGTGATGCACGCCCTGATGGGAGCGCTGGTGCGCTATACGAAGACCAGGCCCATGAGCGTGGGGCCCGGCATGAAGACAGGCATCCGCATCATTACGGAGGATCCCAGGGCTATAGGAGCGGACCGCGTCGTGGACGCGGTGGCCGCCTATGAAAAGTACGGCGGACCCGTATTGGTCCTGGACTTTGGAACGGCCACCACATATGACCTGATTACGGAGAAAGGGGAGTTCGCCGCGGGCATTACGGCGCCGGGGATGGGCATCAGCTCGGAGGCGCTCTGGACTCAGGCGGCCAAGCTGCCCAAGATTGAGATCCGCAAGCCAAAGACTATCCTTGCCCAGGAGACCATCAGCAGCATGCAGGCAGGGCTGGTGTACGGCCAGATAGGACAGACGGAGTATATTGTCAGGAAAGTAAAGGAAGAGAGCGGCATCAGGAAGCTGAAAGTAGTGGCTACCGGAGGCTTGGGCAGGCTGATAGCCCAGGAGACGGACGCCATCGATATCTATGACAGCCATCTGACCATGGAGGGCCTGCGCATCCTGTATGAAAAAAACAAAAAGCCCGCCATCTGATTGCGGGCGGTGAGAGCCTGGCATTCTCAGCATCGAACGGCAGGCGCAGCAGAGGACAAAACAATGGGAAAGCTTACAATCGGCGATGTGACGCTGGACAATAACGTGATACTGGCCCCCATGGCAGGGGTGACGGACCTGCCCTTCCGCCTGCTGTGCCGCAGGATGGGAGCAGGGCTGGTGTGCATGGAGATGGTCAGCGCCAAGGCTATTTTTTATAACAACAAAAATACGGAGGAGCTTCTGGAAATCCATCCGGAGGAAGTCCCGGCCTCTCTGCAGCTCTTCGGCTCGGATCCGGAGATTTTGGCGGATATGGCAAAGCGCATCGAGGAGCGCCCCTTTTCCATTTTGGACTTCAACATGGGCTGTCCGGTGCCAAAGGTGGTGAACAATGGGGAGGGCTCGGCTCTGATGAAGGAGCCGAAGCTGGTGGAGGAGATCCTGTCGGCGCTGGTGAAGGCCGTGGACAAGCCTGTTACGGTGAAGATTCGGAAAGGCTTTGACGAGGCGAACTGCAATGCGGTGGAGATTGCCAGAATCGCGGAGAGCTGCGGCGTGGCGGCCATTGCGGTGCACGGGCGCACCAGGGAGCAGTACTACAGCGGTCGGGCGGACTGGGATATCATCAGGCAGGTAAAGCAGGCGGTGAAGATTCCCGTCATCGGCAACGGGGATGTGGACAGCCCGGAGAGGGCCGGGGCCATGCTGGATTCCACCGGCTGCGACGGTGTCATGATCGGCAGGGCGGCTCAGGGGAATCCGTGGATTTTCCGGGATACGGTGAGTTTCCTGGAGACCGGGACGGTGCCCCCGCCGCCGGATGGGCAGGAGAAGAAGCGGATGATTCTGGAGCATGCGGATTTCCAGCTGCAGATTAAGGGAGAGTACACCGCGGTGCGGGAGATGAGAAAGCATCTGGCCTGGTATACCACAGGGATGCCCCATTCTGCCAGGTTCCGCCAGACTATCAATTCCATGGAATCTTTTGCGGAACTGACCAGGGGCGTGGAGTCTATTTTTCAGTGATGCCGCATATATTGTGGCATGGACACCATTTTATTTTTTTATAGAAAAAAGGGCCTGCGGGAGCCGGAAATCGAGCCTGTGGGGCTGAAGACCTATCTGCTGATACGGATAGGGCTGGACGTGGACGCCGGAATCAGGAAAACGGAAAGCGCGGATGGGGATGCCCCGGAGGAGGGCCGTCCGTCTTTGGGGACAGAAAGGCAGAGGCACGGACCGGACGGAAACCCATACAGGCTGGGGGCTGTTCTGTGTCATCCGTGGAGGACATTTCAGCAGAATCGGGAGAAAAGGGAGCAGCAGCGCAGGGAGCGGGCATACAGACGTAAAATGGAGCAGGAAGAGGCCCGGCGGCTCGCCGAGAGGGAGCGGCTGCTGGCAGAAACAGAAGCGGCGATCCGGAAGCTGGCCTCCGAATTGGAAGAACTTGCAGACGGCTGGCGGGACTGCTATTGCGTGTATGAAGACAGCGTAAGGAAAGCGGTCATGGAAGAAGTGCTCTGGAGAAAGTATTTTCCGATAGAGGAATTTTCCGGCTATCGGCAGCAGTTTTGGGTGGAACAGCTGTTTCCAAAGGCCATTTGGCCGCATTTCATCATACTTGGAAGGGCGGACGGTGTCCTGCCCGTGATAGAAGCCTGTGCCCGGAGGATGAAAAGCCTGCGGTGGATTCTGACGGAGGCAGAGTATGACGAAGAGCTGGCTGCCTTTGTGGAGGATTTCTATACGGAATATGGACTGGCTGTGGAACTGCAGCTTCTGGAGGACGCCGCGGCCCTGAAGCGCCTGCGTTTTTTCTGCAAGGAGGCCGTGAATATCGTGGATTTCACGGGAGAGGCCTACATGGCGGTGTCGGCAGTGCCGGAGGGGAGTATCTGGCTGGATATGCTCTCTGTGGAGGAAAAAAGGCGCAGAATCATGGCCAGGGGAAAGAAAATCACATATTTTTCCATGAAAGAGATATGGAAAAGCGCACAAAAACGATGTAACTGTCCCAGATTGCCTTGACACTGCCCAAAAACGAAGGTATACTATGGTAGGATTTGCAAGATAGCAGAAATAGATGAAGACGGAAAAGCTGGAAATCCGAAAAAATTGAAAGAATAGAGCAGGAAGGATGTAAGTAAAATGCAGGAGAAGAAAAATATTCTGACCTACGAGGGGCTCAGAAAATATGAGGATGAATTACATGAGCTGAAAGTAGTGAAGCGCCAGGAAGTGGCCCAGAAAATCAAGGAGGCCAGGGAGCAGGGCGACTTGTCCGAGAACGCCGAGTACGATGCCGCCAAGGATGAGCAGCGGGACATCGAGGCCAGGATCGAGGAGCTGGAGAAGATTCTGAAGAACGCCGAGGTGGTGGTAGAGGACGAGGTAGACCTGGACAAAATCAACATCGGCTGCGTGGTGAAGCTCTTGGACATCGAGTACAGCGAGGAGCTGGAGTACAAAATCGTGGGCTCCACCGAGGCGGACAGCTTAAAGGGTAAGATTTCCAACGAAAGCCCCGTGGGCAAGGCGCTGATCGGCTGCAGGGTGGGGGACAACGTGGAGGTGGAGACCGCCGCTGGCACGTTCACCTACAAGGTGCTGGAGATTCAGAGGAGCAGATAGAGAAAAGGCTGGGATAAGGGCCGCTGCAAAGGCAGATGATCTGCCAAAGCAGCGGCCCTGTTTTTGGATTCAGCGGTTTCCGCCAAGCTTTTTGCCTGCCGGAGCCAGAGGGCTCACGGCAGCATCAGGAACCGATGGCATGCCTATTGTCCATCCGCCATGAGGCCGGCATCCTTTTTCCGAAGGATTCTGGCGAGGACGAGGCTGGCGGCAATCCCCAGGACGCCGGCGGCAAGGGGGGCGAAGGTGCTCTTGAAGATGGCAGGCAGCAAGGTCTCAATGGAATCCATACGTTTCATCCACAAATCATAATTGATCATGAGGAAGATGCCCGTCATGTTCAGGTTCAGCAGCCAGCCGCAGTTCTTATCCTGCTTGATGACGGCCCACAGATTACAGCCGAAGAACACCAGCTGGGCCGCAAAGGCTGCGATGAGCTGCCGCTCCAGGAAAGGGCCTGTGTTCATCAGCTCTCGCCCGAACAGCCTTTCAGCGCCCGAGGTGATGCTGGAGGCGGCATAAATGAACACAAAGACGAAGTACACATCCAGCACAAGGGAGGCAGCCCCCAGCAGATACTGGATTTTGCCTGGCCTGTTCCTGGCCTTATAGCCGAAAGAGGCCAGAAGGTTCGCCAGGATGCAGATGACCAACAGCAGCGTAGTATTGCCGAATATGATATAGTTCGTATGGTTGGCAAAGAACACCTGGACGCCGCAGTAGACCAAAAACACCAGCACCAGATAGCACACAAGGTTCTGATACTTCATCTTTGTCCTTATTTTCTTCAATCCGTCCATTCCCCGCTGCTCCAGCTTTTCGCCGGAGAGCACATTATCCTTGTAGGTTTCCAGCATCTGGCGGCAGCTTTCGCACTTCTGCGTATGTCCTTCCACATATTCTTTCGTGGCATCGGAGCATATTCCGTCCACATAGGATGGTATCAGGTCATTTACGATATCACAATCTTTGTTTTTCATATTAGCCTCCTTTGTCTCCGCTCGGACTGTGCCCTGGAATGTCCGGCGGGCGTGTTTGTTTTTTTCAGGCAGTGGATTCGTGGCGTGACTGTACGCGCAGATAATAACGTTCCGGCATATGCCACAGGAGCGATACGCTTCCTCAGCGGGCTTTGCGGCAGCAGGCTTCAGGAATCCTGGATCAGGGTCAGCTTCGCCCGGTAGAATGTGACCCGGGCCCAGTTCTCGGTCTTTCCCAGCAAATCCCCGATCTCCCGGAAGGAAAGGTCTCCCAGCACCCGCAGCTCCACGGTCTTCCTGGCATCGGGGGACAGGGCCTGCAGTCTGTCCCACACATCCGCCAGCTCCACTTTTGCCATGGCTGTCTGCTCCGTATCCTGGCGGGACTGCATGGACTCGTCCAGCTCTTCCAGCTGTACCCGGCGGCTTTTGTCCCAGTGCTGGTAGAGCAGGTGTTTGGCAATCTGGCACAGCCAGGTGGAGAGCTTGCAGCTGTGGTCGTAGCTGTCCAGGCGCTCCAGGGCCTTCAGGAAGGCCTCCTGCATCAGATCCTCCGCAAGGGCGGGGTCATTGCATCTTTTGTACAGAAAATGGAATACAATCTGTGAATATTGTCGGTAAAGCTCTTCCATGCCTCGCCTCCTTTCCGGCTTGCAGCAGTTTCCCGGGAACTGCCAAGCATAGCTTTTTTTGCGCGCTCACTTTATATATCCGTTTTGGAGCCGGTTCGTTACAGACATTTTATGGGCAAGAAGGAAAAATTGCAAGTTTTCCGGAGCCTTTCTGCCCTGACGAGGACAGGGTATCCGAAAAACTTAGATATGCTATTGAAAATGTACCACATTTATGTATAATGTAGGGAGACTGGGGACATTTCTGGAAAAGGGGCGGAAAGGCCTTTCTTTTCATATCAGAAAAGTTCTGCGCAAAAGTACCGTTGGGTTTGGACGCTGCCGTGGAAAACAAGCCGGGTTCGGTGGACGGTTGGAGAAAATGGAGGTCGTGATGATACATTTTAAGGAAATGCCCTATGAGAGGGTGAGCTATGAGGAGCTGGAAGGCCGCTACAGGCCGCTGATGGAGGAGCTTCGGAAGGCGGCAGGCGCAGAGGCATGCATGGCAGTCCTGAAGAAACGCTATGAGCTGACAGCGGACATGACGGCCATGGATCTGTGCTATGTCCGGCACGATATGGACGTGAACGATGCCTTTTACGCGGCAGAGCAGGATTACTACGATGAAATAGGGCCGAAGCTGAACGACCTGTCTAATCAGTTAGACCGGCTGATTCTGGATTCGCCCTATCGAAAGGAGTTGGAGAAGCTTCTGGGGCCTTATGTATTCGCCGTCATGGAGGCCGGGCAGAGCGGGTTCGACAGCCGCCTGATTGAGCTGGCCCAGGAGGAGAATAAGCTCCTTGCCAGGTACAACCAGCTGACGTCCAACGGGACGGTGGAGTGGGAGGGAGAGAAACGCAAGCGGAACCTCATGACGCCTCTCGCCCAGTCCCCTGACAGGGACGTGAGGCGGAGGGTCTCCCTGGCCATCGCCGATTCCTGGGAGGCCCAGAGGCAGGAGCTGGAGGAAATTTTCGACAAGCTGCTGGACAACCGGCGCAGACAGGCCAAAGCCATGGGCTTTTCCGATTATGTGGAGTTAAGCTATTTCCGCATGATGCGCATCGGCTATGGGCCGAAGGAGGTGGCGGCGTTCCGGGAGCTGGTGAAGAAATATCTGGTGCCCCTGTCCCGGAAACTGGAGGAGCGCCGCAGAGACCGGCTGGGCCTGGAGCATCTCTGCATATATGATTCCGGGGTGCATTTCCCCCAGGGGAATCCTGTGCCTGTGTGCGTGGAGTCTGCATCGGCCAGCGGACCTGGCGCCGATAGGGCCTGGGAAACAGCGCCAGATGACGGGGCCGATGAGACGCAGGCCGGGAGGAAAGCGGACAGCGCCGGAGCAAAGAGAGGAGCCCGGCCCGGCAGCACCGCAGCCTGCCTGGAGGCCACCCGCAGGATGTACACCGAAATGTCGCCGGAGACGGCGGAATTCATCGCTTTTCTGTTGGACAACGGTCTGGCGGACGTGGAAATCCGGGAGGGGAAACGGGACGGCGGCTATATGACTATATTTGAGAAATACAGAGCCCCTTTCATCTTCGCCAATTTTGACGGCACCATTGAGAATGCCTACATCATGTGCCATGAGGGGGGCCATGCTTTTCAGGGGTATCTGAAGCGGGATGAGGAGATCAGGGAGCACTGCCGGAACACCTCGGAGATGGCGGAGACCCATGCCATGGCCATGGAGTTCTTCGCCATGCCCTATATGGAGCTGTTCTTTGGGGAACGGGCCGGGGATTACCGGGCCATGCATCTGGAGGACGCGGTACGGCTGATCATCAACCAGTGCCTGCAGGACGAGTTCCAGCAGCTGGTCTATGAGAGTCCTGACATGACGGCGGCAGAGTGCAATAGGCTCTGGGCCAGACTGGACAGGGAATACTTCCCGGACAAGGATTATGACGGCAATGTGAACCTGCGGGAGGGCCGGGGCTGGCAGCGCATCCCCCATATCTACCACTGGCCCTTCTATGCCATCGACTATGCCCTGGCGGAAATCTGCGCTCTGGGGTACTACCGCTGGATGCAGGAGGATAAGGCGGCCAGCTGGGAGAGCTATCTGCGCCTGTGCAGGGAGAGCGGCACCATGGACTTCCCTGACCTGGTGGAGAGCGCGGGACTGGGCAGCCCTTTTGAGGAGGAGACCATGATCAGGCTGGCGGACTGGATGGAGAGGAAACTGGCCGGGCCGGAAGGCTGACAGTGGCCTGACGGGACAGCGGCCGGCCCGGGACAGCTGTGACGGAAGAGCCGCGGAATCTCCTGCCCAGGGGCAGGGGTTCGACGGCATTGCAGGTTTCCGGTGGGAGACCAGAGGGCAGACGGGGGAGGTTCCTCCAGAGAAGGGAGACAAATGAGCGACAAAGTCACGATGAAAGAAAAAATCAGCTTCGGGCTGACGAACCTGGGAAATATCCCGATACAGACCATACTGGGGTCTTATCTTCTGATTTTCTACACTAATGTAATCGGCCTGAATCCGGCGGCCTGTGCCACCCTGTTTTTGATCGCCCGGGTGATGGACGCCCTGAAGGATCCCTTTATGGGATTTTTCATCGACCGGCTGCCCACCACGAAATACGGGCATTTCCGGCCCACCCTGATTGTGGGAACGGTGCTGTGTTCCCTGAACTTCCTGCTGATCTGGTTCGCGCCCCTGATGGCCACTTCCGGGAAGCTGGCCATCGCCTATGTGACCTATCTGCTGATTGGAGTGCTGTTCCCGGTGATGGACATCTCCCTGAACAGCATGCTGCCGGTGATGACCACAGACATGGAGGAGCGCAGCGCCCTGAGCGCCCAGAAGGGCTTCGTCTATACCCTGGGCTCCTTTCTGGTGAACTTAAGCGCCCCTGTGATCATCGGCAATGTGTCCGAGAAGGAGGGCTATATCACCTTGATATTGATCGCCACGGCGGTGATCGCGGGCTGCTCCATCCTGGGCGCGCTGGGGCTAAAGGAGCGGGTGCAGGCCCGGCCGGGGAAGGACAGCTATAGGATAAAGGATCTGTTCCGCATTCTGGGTCAGAAGCCGGTGGCAATCACCTTTTTGGCTGCCCTGATCTACATGATTGGGAAATACGTGATGAACACCACCCTGGCCTATTTCTTCACCTATGTGATTGGGAACCTGAAGCTGTTGAGCGTGGTGAGCGTGGTGCAGCTGTGCGCGCTGCTGCCGGCTACGCTGCTGGTAGGCGCTTTGATTCGAAAGATTGGGCGAAAGAAAGCCTATATGCTGAGCCTGACCCTGATCGGCACGGCGCCGCTGCTGCGCCTGATCGACGTCACCAGCATCCCGATTCTGCTTGTGGCCATGGCCATCGCCGGGTTCGCGGACGGACTGTGCATGCCCCTGACCTATGGCATCCAGGCGGACAACACAGACTACGTGGAGCTGAAGCTGGGCTACCGGGCGGATGCGGCCATTGCGGCACTGTCCGGCTTCATCACCAAGTGCGGCATGGGGGTGGGCGGCGCCATCCCGGGCTACATCCTGGAGGCGGCAGGTTTCCAGGGGGAGGCCCGGTCCCAGCCGCCCCAGGTGCGCACGGCCCTGATTGTCTGCACCATCGCCGTGCCCGCCGTCATGTGCGTGGCCGGGGCCCTGCTCTTCGGCGCGTACCCGCTGACCAAGGAGAGGCTGGCGGAGCAGGCGGCGCAGATGAATGCGAGGATGGATTGACATATCCGGTAAGCTATACTAATCCAGGATTTACGGACGGGTAGATTGCAGAGATAGTTGGCCGTGATTCCGATGATGTGAAGAGCGACAGGCATATTTCGGCCCGCTTGCTTTTCCGCTCACTCGGCAAATATGATATCAGAGTACATGTGAGAATCATAGAAAGAAATCCCGCCTGGGCGACATGGGATAGAACTGCCGGGGCGGGATTTTTTGATGATTTTACGCTGCCACGGCTCCTAGGCCGCCACGGCAGAGCATGTCAGGTACAGATACCCCGCGTACACACACAGTAGCAGGATGCCCTGCCACTTCTGGAACTTCAGGAAGACCATGGCGGGGATCAGGGCGATGCAGCCTACCAAAAGACAGGCGGGAAGGTCATACCTTGCGGAGGTGGCCGCGATGGGAAGGGCTTTCCCGGACACCAGGGAGCACAGGGGCAGAATCAAAGTCAGGTCGATGATATTGGCCCCCAGGATATTGCCCACAGAGAGGGAGGACTGCTTCTTGATGATGGCGGTGATGGTGGTGACCAGTTCCGGCAGGGAGGTTCCCACAGCGATGATAGTCACGCCGATGACCCGCTCCGGCACACCTACCATGGCGGCCAGGGCGCTGCCATTGTCCACCAGCAGGTCCGCCCCCCATACGATGCCGATGGCGCCCACCATGAACCTCACCACGTTCACGGCCACTTCCTTTTTCCCTTCGATTTTCCTGCGTCCCGCCGCGTCTGCGCCGGCTTTCATGGAGCGCTTCGCGGAGCTCACGTTCTCACACAGGAAGATGCAGAAGATGGCAATCATGACCACAGCTATGGGGATGCCCAGCTGGCCGGATGCGCCGCACACTACAATCAGGATGGCGGCGGCCAGCATGAGAATCGACTTCATGAGATAATCCGCCCGCCTGATGACGCTGGGGATACAGATCACTGATATGGCCATAATCAGCCCGATGTTGGCGGTGACGCTGCCCACGGCATTGCCGATGGCCATGTCCACGCTGCCCTTTGCCGCAGCCATGACGGAGACCAGCATCTCCGGCAGGGTGGTGGCCAGGCTGACGATTGTGGCGCCCACAATCAGCTTGGGGATGCCGCTGACCTCCGCCATCCAGGAGGCGGCGTCCACGAAGAAGTCCCCGCCCTTTATGATGAATACGATGCCTACGAGAAACAAGAAGATTACCGTTGCCAATTCCATTTTTCCTACCCCTTTCTTTCGTTTTTTAAAACAGCGCCTGCTTTTCCTTACGAAGAAAAGACCCATGCATAGCGGCGAAAACTTCTGGCAGGGCAATCCCACCGTTTCCACAGCTATGTATGAGTCTCGTTATTTAAGACAAGCCAGACCTATAAGGCCGCGTTTGTTGACTTGCCACGCGAATCGCGCTGACTACTCCCTCATATAGGTATTTCCATCGTTCTGGATAGTGTAGCACAGGACAGGGTGGCTGTCAATACTCAATTTCATTTTCCTGCCAATTCAATCCACCGTAGGATTCCTCGGCGCAGGACACCCTGCTGCGGGAGCAGATGGTGGCGCTTTTGCCCCGGAGCGCCCTGACGATACTTGCGGCTCCCGGCAAGATGCTTTGAGGGATGTCATCCGGCTTACTGCTTGCTCCTGCGATACTCCGCCGGAGTCATGTCCTCCAATTTCTTGAAATGCACCAGAAAATTCCCATAATGCGCATACCCCACCTTGGCGGAGATGGCGTTCACGGGCAGCTCCGTATCCGCTAAAAGAAGCTTGGCCGCGTCGATCCGGTGCCTGGTCAGATACTGATAGGGAGATTCCCCGCAGGCATTCTTGAACTGGCGCAGGAAATAATACTTGGACAGGCAGCACTCCCTGGCCAGATCCTCCACGGTCAATGGGCTGGCATAGTTCTTGCGGATATACTCATAGGCAGGGGCCAGGATATCCGGATCCTCCGGCTGACCCGCGGGGGCGGGCTTGTACCGGCTTTCCAGCAGCATGTCTAACAGCTCCGTGATCAGCAGGGAATTTCTGGAGCAGGCCAGGAGCGGGGAGAGAGAATCGCTTTTCTGTAATATACGGAGGATTTCCATCAGCCTCTTCGGCTTTCCGGGATAGAGGCAGCAGAGCCTGTCCAGAAGATATGGCGCATAAAGCTGCACCCCGATGCCGGTAAACCGGACATAATAATAGCTCCAGGGTTCATCTGGAGACAGGGAGCCGCAGTCGCTGCATGCCCCGGCCTGAACCAGGCAACAGCTCTGAGGGGGAAGCTGCAGGGGATCGCAGTCCTGACGGATTTGCCCTGTCCCGGAGACAGTATAGAGAAAGGATATGGCCGGCGCGCTGCCCCGCTGCGGGCTATGGCTGCGGACATCCCTCACATAGTCGGCATCCAGCAGCTGAAATGGAAATTCGGCTGCCCGGGGGGGTAAAATTCAAAGCCTAGAGCGCGGTCGGCACTATAGGCAGGATTGTTTTTCGGCATCTTTCACCTCTATTGTATCTATAGCATCGCTCTTGTTGTATAAATATCTTTTCTTCATTATACTATTTCTGATGGACTAAGTCAAATTTCTTTTCCAAGATAACGCAAATCAGAAGTTTTTTGCAGAGAAAACACGAGTTTCCCTTGTCTGAAAACTTTTTCTGTGGACAATCCATTAAAATGGCAATAATGAATACCTAAAAGGCAATTATAATAATTGTATATTTCGACGAAATATACTATTCTTTTTTGCAAGATATCATAGTATTTGAGCAGCTTATTTTTGTGAAGTGCGTTATTTCTGATAAAATGCTATAAAGTAAAATAATATTACGTACACAGAGCAGGCAACATGGGGCCAATATCCCCAGGCATAGCCTCTGTCTCTGGGAAACATGGAGGGAACATGGCACAGACAAAGCGAAGAGAACGAGAAGCGGCACCCAAGAAGAAAAGCGTAATGAGGAACTGGCGGTTGTATGTGATGTGCGCGCCTGCAGTGATTTATTTCATCCTGTTCGCGTACAAGCCCATGTACGGCATCCTGATCGCGTTCAAGAACTTCAGCATGCGGAAAGGAATCATGGGCAGCCCGTGGGTGGGATTCGACAACTTTACGCGCCTGTTCACTTCCTACTGGTTCCCGGTCATCCTGAAGAACACTCTGACGCTGAGCATCCTGTCGCTGATACTGGGATTCCCGATTCCCATCATTCTGGCGCTTTTGCTGAACGAAGTAAAGAACGACCGGTTCAGGAAGACATTCCAGACCATATCCTATGCGCCTCACTTCATATCTGTGGTGGTCCTGTGCGGTATGGTGACATTGTTCGTGAGCCCCTCCTCGGGCATCATCAATAAATTCATCACCATGGCGGGGGGAGAGCCGGTGGCTTTCCTACAGGAGCCGGGTCTGTTCAAATGGGTCTATGTGCTCAGCGGCGTATGGCAGGAGATGGGCTGGGGCAGCATCATCTACTTCGCCACCCTTTCCGGTGTGGACAAGTCCCTGATTGAGGCCGCGGAGATGGACGGCGCTTCCAGGCTCCAGAAGATTTGGTACATCAATATGCCCGTGCTGGTCCCCACTATCATCGTGCTCCTGATATTGAACTGCGGGTCCCTCCTGGGCGTTGGCTATGAGAAAGTGTATCTGCTGCAGAATGCCACGAATGTCAGCGCATCGGAGGTCATTTCCACCTATGTGTACAAGGTAGGCCTGGAGCAGTCGGATTTCGCCTTTGGTACGGCGGCAGGATTGTTCAACTCTGTCGTCAACTCGATTATCCTGATCATCGCCAACACCATATCTAACCGGGCGACCCAGACCAGCCTGTTCTGAGGAAAGGAGTACATAGAATGATGAAGAGTCAAAGAGGTAGCATAAAAGTAAAAAGAGATACTAGCATAGGGGACAGAACTTTTGTCATCGTCATGTATGTGGTGCTGATTCTGCTGCTGATAGTGATGCTGTATCCTCTGATATTCGTAATCAGCGCGTCTTTCAGCAACCCCAAGGCAGTGGCTGGCGGCCGTATGATCCTCTGGCCGGTGGAGCCGTCTCTGGACGGATATAAATACCTGATGCAGTACACGGAGATATGGAGCGGCTACGCGAATACGTTTTTCTATACCATCGTGGGGACTGTCCTCAATCTGGCAGCGACACTGCCCTGTGCCTACGCCATGTCCAGAAGGGATTTAAAGGGCAGGCAGTTCCTGATGGTGTTCTTCATGATTACCATGTACTTCAGCGGCGGCCTGATTCCGGGCTACCTGAACGTGAAGCAGCTGGGGCTGCTGGATACAAGGACTGTGATACTGATCAATGGTCTGGTCTCCACCTACAACCTGATTGTCTGCCGCACGTTCTTCATGACCTCGATTCCCATGGAAATCCAGGAGGCGGCCATCATAGACGGGTGCGACGACTTCCAGATTTTCAACAAGATTGTCTTCCCGCTTTCCAAGGCCATCACCGTGGTCATGGCGCTGTATTACGGTGTGGGACGCTGGAATTCCTACTTCACGGAGATGATCTACCTGAAAGACAGAGGCAAATATCCCCTGCAGCTGTTCCTGCGGGAGATTCTGACCAAGAGCACTTTCGCCCAGACGGCCATGGCAGAGGGCAAGACATTCTCGGTGGAGGAGATGATGGCCCTGATCAAGCAGGCGGACACGGCGAACATGCTGAAGTATGGCATTATCGTGATTTCCACGGCACCCATGCTGCTGATATACCCGTTCCTGCAGAAGTATTTCGAGAAAGGCGTCATGATTGGTTCCGTCAAGGGTTGAGGGCCAGTCAGGAGACACATGCGACACAAGGATAATTGCATATCGATGGAATCAATGGATTCCGCAGTGAAATGCGTCGGGGAGGAAAGGCATTCCGGGATATGTATATTATAAATATTATACTAGGGAGGTATAAAGAATGAGAAAATGTTCTAAAAAGCTGCTTGCGATTCTGATGGCAGCGGCAATGACCTGCGGCCTGGCAGCATGCGGCGGCAGTGACGGTGGCAAAGAGTCTTCCAGCGCTCCCGCGGAGGAAAGCAAAGCGGAAGAGAGCAGCGATGCGGGAGAAGAAAGCGACAGCGGCGCTGAAGGGGAAAGCGGCGAAGAGAGCGGCGGAAGCGACAGCAGCGCGGCTTCGGCATATGGCCGCATCTCCGAGGAGGAGATTACGTTAAAGCTGGTAGGCCCTCAGCCTTCCGGATTGGAGGACTGGAAGAACCTGGCTGTAGTCGAAGAGTATGCCAGCCGTCTGGGCATCCGCCTGGATTGTGAGTTTTATCAGACCGATTGGGCGACACAGCGTACCCTGGTCATCGCGGACGACAGAGTGCCGGATTTGATTTGGGATGTGGGCGGTATCGGCGATGTGAACAAGTGGGGAGCAGATGGATATTTCCTGAACCTGAAAGACTATATCGACCTGATGCCCAACATGCAGAAGACTTTTGAGGAGTTTCCGGATCTGGAAGCGTTCGTCACCGCATCGGACGGCAGCATCTATGGACTGGCCGGTGTCAGAGTCGACCTGACAGACCGTCTGTCCAGGACCTATATCAACAGGAACTGGCTGGAGAATCTAAACCTGCAGGTCCCCGCCACTCTCGATGAACTGTACGATATGCTGAAGGCTTTCAAGGAACAGGATGCTAACGGCAACGGCGACCCGAATGACGAGGTTCCCATGCTCTATGGAGCGGGCTATGAGGCGGTGGAGAACGCAATCATGAACGGCTTCGGCATCAATATGGGCGGCGTGGGAAGCCCTGGTCTGCTTTGGGAGGCGGACGACAACGGTAAGGTATATCTGGTCAATACCTCGGATACATACAAGGAGTACCTGAGATACATGAATAAGCTGTTCTCAGAGGGGCTGATAGAGCAGGAGGCTTACACCCTCACTTCCGATGAGGTCACCAACAAAGCGCAGGCAGATGCATACGGCATGATGGGCTGCGGTTCCGCTCCTTTCGTCATGGCCAATAAGGGCATCGAGTATGATGCCAACTGGGTCGGCGTAGCCGGTCTGACCTCCGAGTTCCACAGCGAGAAGACAGCTCCTATGTCCAGCGCGGTGGAAAACGGCATCAAGATTGCAATAGGTGCAGATACCGAGTATCCGGAAGAGGCAGTGAAGTTCCTGGATTACTTCTATACCGAGGAAGGAAAGCTGGCTTCCAACAGGGGATATGAAGGCGTGACATTCGATTTCGTACATGACGAAGACCTGGACTTTGAGAATCCTCAGATGCGTTGCCCGGAGGGGTATGCTTCCGACGAGGAGTTCCGCTATAAGGGAGCAGTGTTCAATGGCACATTCAACCTGTATGAAGTGACGGCCGTAAGGGGCGCTCTGTTCGACGTTCCTGTGGATACTCTGCTGAAGGACAGCGTCATCGAGACCTACGGATGGGCAGCTTTGACAGCCTATGCGAACCGTCAGGATGGCATCGAATTCATCGATATGTATCCGCGCATCGCTTATACCACCGAGGAAGCGGACGCAAGGCTGACCTTGTACAACGATATAAACAACTACCTGAGCACCACCAAGGCACAGTTCTTCACCGGCGAATTGGATGTAGATGCCGACTGGGACAATTATGTCAGCACAGTGGAGCAGATGAGGCTGGCTGACCTGATGGCAATCGAGCAGGGCGCATATGACAGATATCTGTCTGTGGTTCAGTAAGGATTGTAAAGTTCTATAGATTTTGAGAATGGATACCGCATAGGGGAATCGCCATACAGGGCTGACTGTTCGTATGAAGCTTCTGTGTTCTGCGGAGGCTTCCCCTGTGCGGTTTTTCTGTCTTTCATTTTAGTAAAAAGAATGGACAAATCCATCCGGTTGGTGTAATCTGGTGAAAAGAGGATAAGGCAGTAAGACAATAAATGGAAAGGAAATGTGGAAGATGGTGTTTTCAAAGAAGTTCGTCAGCGAATGCAGGGAGCATTCCACCTACCTGAAGCATGTGGCGGCCCCGCTCTTTCGGAAGAGCTTTGCGCTGTCCGCCGCCGAAGCGGAAGGGGAGGTCGTGATCTGCGGATTGGGATTCTACGATTTGTTCGTAAACGGCAGGAAGATTACGAAAGGGTTCCTGGCCCCCTATATCTCCAACACGGATCATATCACCTACTATGACCGGTACGACATCGCAACCTGGCTGCGCCAGGGCGAGAATGTCATTGCCGTCATGCTGGGGGACGGGTTCCAGAACGGCAAGACGAAAGTATGGGACTTCATGGACAATGTGTTCAATTCCGCGCCGAAGCTTGCGCTGAGCGTGGCCCTTAAGGACGGAGAGGAAGAACTGGCCTTTGACGCGGAGGATTTCAGGTGCAGGAAAGGCCCTGTCCTGTTCAACGATTTAAGGTCAGGGGTATTTTATGACAGGCGGCAGGAGCCGGCAGGATGGACAGAGCCCGGATTTGCGGAGGATGGGACATGGCATGATCCGATACCCGCGGAGAGGCCCCGGGGAAAGGCCAGACTCTGCCAGGCAGACCCTGTGGCGATCACAAAGGAATTGGAGCCGGTGAAAATCTGTCCGGGAAAGATGGTGCCCTACGCTCCCAGGCCGGATGTCCGTGAGGGCCTGCTCGGTCAGGAGACTCCTGAGAAAGCGCCGGTCAGGACGGGCGGCTACATCTATGACTTCGGGGAGAACAATGCCGGCATTTTCCGGCTGAAGATTAAGGGGAAGCCCGGCCAGCGCATCGACATCCAATGCAGCGAGGAGCTGATGGACGGCGCGGTGGATTATAACAATATCAATTTTTATCCGGACGGTTATGCCCAGAGGGATATCTATGTGGTGGGAAGTGAAGAGGAAGAGGTTTTCGAGCCCATGTTCACCTATCACGGGTTCCGCTATCTGTATGTGTCCGGCATCACCCCGGAGCAGGCCACAGAGGGGCTTCTGACCTATCTGGTCATGAGTTCCAATCTGGAACAGCGTGGTTCTTTTGGCTGCTCGGATGAGACGGCCAACCGTATTTTCGAGATGTGCAGGCGCAGCGATTTGTCCAATTTCTACTATTTCCCCACGGACTGCCCTCATCGGGAAAAGAACGGATGGACAGGGGATGCCGCAGCCTCCGCGGAGCATATCATGATGAACCTGGGGGCGGAGGAGAGCTACAGGGAGTGGCTTCGCAATATCCGCCTTGCCATGGCTGAGGACGGAATGCTTCCGGGAATCGTGCCCACGGATACCTGGGGCTACGAATGGGGGAACGGGCCTGCCTGGGATCTTGCTTTATTTGAAATTCCCTACCGTATTTATCAATATAGAGGAGACGTGGAAATTATACGGGAAAATGCCCACGCCATGCTGCGTTATCTGGAGTATGCAGGCAGGCGGAGGGACGAGAAGGGCATCATTGCCATCGGACTGGGAGACTGGGTTCCGGTGGACCGGGGCAGCAGTGACTACGAGGTGCCTCTCGGCTTCACGGACAGCGTCATGGTATACGATATGTGCTGTCTGGGGCGGGAGATGTTCCGGGCCGTGGGATTGTCCATCCACGCGGCGTTTGCGGAGCAGCTGGGCAGGGAAATCAGGGAAGCTGTCCGCAAACAGTACATCGATTTCGGCACAATGATGGTAAAGAGTTCCTGCCAGAGC
The DNA here is from genome assembly GCF_943193215.1 of Acetatifactor aquisgranensis. Classification (NCBI taxonomy): domain Bacteria; kingdom Bacillati; phylum Bacillota; class Clostridia; order Lachnospirales; family Lachnospiraceae; genus Acetatifactor; species Acetatifactor aquisgranensis. The sequence continues at coordinate 154,787 of NZ_CALPDH010000005.1, forward strand.
GGCCAGGCCATGGGGATTTACTATAATATCTTTGACAGCGGCGAGAAACCGGAGGCGTTCCGCAGGCTGATGGAGCTGGTGCGCAGGGACGGCGAAAAAGCCACATGCGGTTTCCTGGGGATGCGGGTTCTGTTCCATGTGCTCTCCGCCTTTGGAGAGTCAGAGCTGGCCTACCGGATGATCACAAGTAAGGAATATCCCTCTTATGGATATTTTGCGGAGCGGGGGGACACGACGATACCGGAGCATTTCCTGCCGGATGAGACAAGGCATAAGATTTCCCAGAACCATCACTTCCTTGCAGATGTGTCCCAGTGGTACATGCGTTATCCCGGAGGAATCAATGTGGTGAACAGCAGGAAAGTGTCCGTCCGGCCGAAATTCATCCAAAGTCTCTCTCACGTAAGAGCAAGCCACATCCTGCCGGACGGCGAGATGGCAGTGTCCTGGAGAAGAGAGGGGGAGAAGATTTTCCTGGAAGTCTCCTGCCCTGACAATGTGGCCTGTGAAATCGTGCTGGACAACGGATACCTGTTTGAGGAAAGGCGCTTGAACTGTCTGGAACAGGGGACAGGGCGTTATTGGATTGTCCCGGTTACGGTCGGATAATTTTCCTTACAAAGAATATTTTAAAGGGGCTGTCTTGGGACAGCCCCTGATTGCTTAGTATTCAGTTGTGTACACCGTGATGCCGCTGCTTTCCGGCAGGGTTTCCAGAATGGTGTTCTGTCCGCACCATACAGCCTGGAAATCGCTCAGAGATTCCAGGGGTTTTAAGCTGGTGACATTGTTGTCCGTGATGTCCAGGTACTGGAGTTTCGGCAGTTTCGCCACGAACTCGATGCTGTCGATTTCCGTGGATTCTATGTACAGCTCTGTCAGATTCGGGAAACAGTCGAACATATCATAGTGATCCGACAGCTTTACCTTGTCCCCATTGTTGTAGGTGGGATCGTAAAGGATGGAGATATCGTTCAGGGACAGGACTTCCAGCGTCTCGTTGGAAGGGAGGCTGGCAAAGTCCATGCCCACCTGGCAGTCGTCCAGATACAGATAGCGCAAAGTGGGGATGCCGAATATCTCCTCGATGTTTCCGAAGACAGATGTATCTTCCAAATCCAGCATCATCAGATTCGGCAGATGGGTCAGCGGCTCCAGGGAGCTGGTATAGGAGGAGAAATCATTGATGTAAAGGCTCTGGATTTCCTGCAGGGAGGCAATTACGTCCAGGGAATCCCCGCTGCAGTCCTCCAGGGAGAGATAGGTCAGGTTCACCGCATCCTTGATGGGAGCCACATCCCGCGCGCCTTTCAGGGACAGGTACTGGAGGTTCGTCAGGTTTTCAAAGGAGGGCATGATGCCGTTATAGTTCCCGCTCATCTCCAGGGCCAGTTTGTTCAGGAGCGTCAGATTGCCGATGACGGAATAGTCGGTGATGGAATAGGAGCCGTCCAGATACAGGTACAGATACTCTAACTGGGGGCATTCCGCCAGCGCGTCAACGTTGGATACCTGGGTGCTCTCTATGCTCAGGCTGTTCAGGGCAGGCATGTTTTTGATGAAATCAATGCTTTTCAGCTGATCGGACTCGATTGTCAGCTCCTCCAGATTGATCATGGACATCAGCGGGGAGAAGTCCGTCAGCCGGTCGCAGCCTGAGAGATTCAGGCCAAGCAGGTCAGGGGACTGGGTAAGGGCGGAGATATCCGTCAATCCCGCATAGTCCACTTTTAAGTACATGAGGTTGGGGAAATCCTCCAGGCCGTTTAGACTTGAGGCCAGGAAAGTGTCCGCCACGCCCAAATCCGTGATATATTCCGGATAAGGAACAATGTCGGCTATCTCATCGAGACTGTTCTCCGAATAAAGGCCGTAAAGGTTCTCCAGCCCTTTCAGATCGCCCTTTTCAAAGGAAGCATCGATGGAGACCCACTCCAGTCCGGTAAAGCAGGACAGGTCGGAAAGTTCCATTCCCTCGTCGGATTCATAGGAGGCTGACAGGGTATCGCCGTACCCCAGCTGATAGGTGATGCTCTTCTCATCCCGGTCGATCTGGATGGCAGTGAGGTTGGCGAACTCCTCGTCCGTGATGGTGTCGCAGGGCTTATCCCAGATATATTCGGCCACAGAACAGAAAAAGTCTGACTGGGGCAGTCTGTAATAGGAGCTGACATCTCCCCGGGTGGTCTGGCCGGACTCTTCCGATGCCTGGTCGGAGGCTTTCCGGGGCTGGCTGGAAGAAGCGCTTGCAACGCTTTCCGCAGATTCCCTCTCGGGGAGCATATGTGTGAGAGCGCCGGATTTTGCCAGTACGATGACCGCGAACAGTATCAGGCAGATGACGCCGGTAACGATGGATACCACGATTGCCACGGTGGGATTGTGCTCGGCAGGCTGCTTGGGGGCGGAGGAAACGGAGGGGCCGTTCCGCCAGGAAGTACTGGTCTGTCCCATGGTGCCGGTCTGCCTTGTGGGGGCGGACCGGGAGGTCGTCTGGTACTGGCTGCCTGTACTGCCCGCTGTGCCGGTGCTGCTTTGAGGGTATGGGCTGCCTCCTGTGGAGGTCTGCTGCGCCGCTCCCGAGAAACTGTCCTGTCCCTCGCTGCCTCTGATATAGTAGCCGCATTCCTTGCAGGTCATCCTGCCGTTTATCATTTTCAGTTTTGTGCCGCACATCGGGCACTTTGTCACTTCGTTTGCCATATGAAACCTCATTTCTGTGTTGTGATGTATCAGGCTTTCTTATATCTGCCAGTCACAGGCTTTTTCCAGAACAGCGCAGAAGCGCTCCAGCCCTTCTCTGTCAGCCTGTGTAAATCGTTCATACAGGGGGCTGTCGATATCCAGCACAGCCGTCAGCTTTCCGGCGTGGTGGATGGGGATGACGATTTCCGAATTGGAGGCGCCGTCGCAGGCGATATGCCCCGCGAAAGCGTGCACGTTAGGGACTACAAGCGTAGTTCCGTCTGCCGCCGCGCTGCCGCAGACGCCTTTTCCGAAGTCGATGCGGATGCAGGCAGGCTTGCCCTGGAAAGGCCCCAGGACCAGCTGGCCCTCCCGCACCAGGTAAAAGCCCGCCCAGTTGATATCCTTTAAGCTCATGTACAGCAGGGCGGAGGCATTGGCCAGATTGGCGATGGTGTCCCGCTCGGATGCTTGTATGGATGCCAGCTGTTCCAGAAGCAGGGAAAAATCGGTCTGGTATACTGTATTCATGATCGCTTCCTCCTCATGCCTCAACGGTGAGCTTCATCTGCATCTTCTCCGGCATCAGGCCGTCGTCCACCGCGAAGACGATGCGATGCTCTCCTTGCTGCTCTTTCGTGGGAGTCCACCGGAACCGCATGGCCCCGGCATCGAACTCCGCGCCCTCAGGGAGGTTCTCACAGGATGCCCTTAGGGAGGAAATCATGCCCTTTACGCTGTAGTTGGGGCGGAGCAGCTCATTGTATATTCCCGCGGTGGAGGCCTCGTCCGAGATGTCGCTGGCGGGGCTGCCCACGCTCAGGATCACCTGGAAGAGCTCTCCCGCCCGAACCTTCGCAGGGGCAACCGGGCGGATATAAGGACGGTACACTGTCAGGGGCAGCGGATAATTGTCGGTATCCACTTCGTAATGATAGCCCGTCTCCTGACAGGGCACTGTGGGCAGGGAATAAAGGCTGTCCGTGGGGGTGCCCGGCGCGGGAGCGGTGATTTCCACTTCCCTGACGCAGGCTTCTTTCTCATGTACTGCTCTGGGCGGGCAGTTCTCTTTGCCCTCCGAGAGCAGCAATGGCCTGTGGATTTCCAGCCCTGTGACACTGGTGGTGAAATAGGGCTGCTCCGGTACGTTCTCCGCGTTGGTATGGCGTCTGTAGTGGTCCGTTACGGTGGCGATAGGGGCCAGGTCTTTTGCACAGCAGGCCTCCAGGCCGTCCACACAGACATCCTTCACGTCGTCGAAGACACAGACATGCCTGCCGTCGGGAACTTTGCAGGAAAAACGGATATTGCGCAGGGTCAGGCCGTCCACATGTTTCGCGAAAAGGCCGTAGGCGGGCAGTATCCCCCAGTTGCTGGGCTCCGGATAAGCGTCCGGGAGTTCCGGCACATTGTAGGGATTGTCCCTCCAGCATTCTTTCTGTGCGTCCCAGTCCGCCCGGGGCAGGAGCCCCTCGCCCTTGGAGAAGAAGCTGTTCACCAGCCAGGGCAGGTTCTGGACGCGCTCCTTTGCGTGGAACTGGGAGAATTTCCATTCTGTGTTCAGCTGTCGCTGCTCCACGGCGTGTTCCATGGTCAGCCCGCCTCTGTACTCTACCGAGATGTTCTCCAGGACGATATTTTTCATATGAGAATCCGTCAATCCCATCAGCAGGACAGGATAGCGGGGATCCGCGTTGGTAATGGTCACATTTCTGATCAGCACATTGGCCACTGTGGCCAGGGCCGAACATCCGATGGCATTCGCATATAAGGGCAGGTCTTTCTCCTGCAGTTCTCTGGACAAATCTGCCACATAGGTGCCATGGGCTTCCGGGTGCTGGGTGTTGTTATTCTGGCGGGAGCTTCCCCGGCTGGAAGTGTTCTTCTGCGCGTAGCTTTCGGACTGCCAGACCTTGAGATAATAATGTCCGTCTATCTCTTCGTAATTGGCCGGATTGCATGTCACAGGCCTCTCCGGGTCTACGATTTCAAAGGAGGAATGTCCGTCCACGGTCACCGTTTTGGTTCTGTTATAATGAGGGGCGTAGCGTCTGGCGGGATAGCAGTGGTAGGCTCTCTCGTTGGGCAGCACCCAGTTCCTGTCGTCCAGGCGTACATTGGTATCCGCGGCCGGGTAGGCGGAGGAGGAGACATTTCCCGTCACGGGGAACCTGGCCCTGTCGCCGGCCCGCAGGAAAATAGGCGAACTGGACACATTGTCCAGGACGCAGTCCTCAAAGATGACATCTGTCAGGGAGGAGCAGTCCACGGATTCCATACAGAAGCCTCTGGACCTGTCGAATTTCACCCGCCTGATGGTCACCAGATGATAGCCGCAGGTGGCCTCCGTGCCGAACTTCACCCGCCCGGTGGGGCCGCAGCGGTCCAGGGCAATCAGCTTGTCCCTGGTATATTCCCCGGCATAGACACTGCCCGCGTCATAGCCGCATACGGTGCAGTCCTCTATCAGGACATTGGTCAGAGGCTTAAAGACACCGGCTCCGAAAGAAGCTTTCAGGCACAGGCCGTCATCGGTCAGCGAGTTGCAGATGGTGTTCCGTACCGTCACATTCTGGCAGCAGTCGATGTCAAAGGCGTCTCTCATGGTATCTAAGAGCACATGGTTCGCATACAGATTCTCGCATCCCTGGGCAATGATGGCGAAATGACCGCCGATGGTGACGGAGAAATCCTCCAGGACCACGTTCTCGCAGCGGACCAGAGCGATTCCTTTATTGCCGAACCACTCCTCCTGATGGCCTTTCGCCTCCCGGGATATGGGCTCCTGGGGGTCTCCGCCCTGCAGCACATACTCCAGGATGCCGCTCTCTTCATCGAAGCGGCCCCCGGTAATCAGGCCCTTGCCGTAAATCATGATATTCTCCAGATCGGCTCCGTAGATTAGGCTGTTGGAGAAATAGGAATGGCCGTGATCCTGCAGCCCGACGTAGAGATTTACCTCGGGTTCTCTGTAATTGCCTCCCTCTCCGGACTGTTTCTCATAGGAATGGGAGATATCCGTCCTTGCGGCGGCCAGCACGGATCCTTCCGAGAGATAGAGGTTGACATTGCTCTTGAGAAGGATGGTATAAAGATGGAAAGTCCCTTTCGGGACGACTACGGTGCCGCCCTCCCTTGCGGCTGCGGAAATCGCATTGTTGACAGCCTCGGTATTCAGGGCCGGGGCTGCGTCTTCTCTGGCACCGAAATCGGTGATGGGGAAATACTTGTGCTTCAGCAGGTTCTTAGGGCGGATAGAGGCGCCGGTGGCCTCTGGTATTGTGTAGGATGACATTTTTGCTGCTCCTTTGAAAGTTGAACCTTGTGGGTAGTTGTCTATGTTCAATTATAAAACTTTGATAATAGAATCTTATTTTTGATTCTATTATACTATATTTTTCAAAAAATACTAGTAAAATTGCAGAATATTAAATTCCTTATTGACATTTCTGTTTGACTGAGTTATTATCCAAAATAGTTTGAATATCAAATAACTTGAACGTCAAACAAGTTGAATTTCAAACTATTATACATAGTTTTGAAAACCATAAAAAGCAGAATGGAAAAGGAGAAAAAGACATGTTCGAGAAATTAAAGGAAGTCATTGAGGAGAAGCTGAACGCGGAGGGCACCGTCATCACGGAGGATACCAGTTTCAAGGATGATTTGGATGCGGATTCCCTGGATCTGTTCGAGCTGGTGATGGCCCTGGAGGATGAGTTCGACGTGGAGATTCCCTCCGAGGATCTGGAGAAGCTGGTCACGGTGAAGGATGTGATGGAGTATCTGGCGGCCAAGGGCATCGACATGTAGGGGAAGAGAATTCGGGGACAGGAAATGAAGACAAGGATAACAGAACTTCTGGGGGTGGAATATCCCCTGATTCAGGGAGGCATGGCCTGGGTGGCCGAGTGCCGTCTGGCCGCCGCGGTGTCGGAGGCGGGAGGCTTCGGCATCATCGGCGCCGGCGCGGCGCCGGCCCGGGTGGTGCGGGAGCAGATCAGGCAGTGCAGGGCCCTGACGGATAAGCCTTTCGGTGTGAACATCATGCTGATGAATCCGGAAGCGGACATAATCGCCGAGGTGGTGGCGCAGGAGAATATAAAGGCAGTGACCACCGGCGCGGGGAATCCGGGCAAGTACATGGCCGGATGGAAAGCTGCCGGGGTGAGAGTGATTCCCGTGGTGGCCAGCGTGGCCATGGCAAAAATGATGGAGCGTGCCGGGGCGGATGCCGTGGTTGCGGAGGGCATGGAGTCCGGCGGCCATATCGGCTCTGCCACCACCATGGCGCTGGTGCCCCAGGTGGCGGATGCGGTGGGCATTCCCGTCATCGCCGCCGGGGGAATCGGGGACGGCAGAGGATTTGCGGCAGCTTTTATGCTGGGCGCGGAGGCGGTGCAGATGGGCACCCGTTTCGTGGTGGCGAAGGAGTCCATCGCCCACGAGAACTATAAGAAGAAAATTATCGCCGCAAAGGATATCGACTCCCAGGTCACGGGCATGAGCCACGGGCATCCGGTGCGCCAGCTGCGCAATCAGATGACCAGGGAGTACCTGAAAAAGGAAAAGGCCGGGGCTCCGTTTGAAGAGCTGGAGCAGCTGACCGTGGGTGCGCTGCGCAGGGCCGTGATGGAGGGCGATACCGTAAACGGCACCCTGATGGCAGGCCAGATCGCGGGCCTGGTGGACAGGGAGCAAAGCTGCGCTGAAATCATCCAGGAAATCATGGAGCAGGCAGGGAAGCTTCTGGGATTTGACCGGATGTGAGAAGTTGGAAGAAAGGATTGGGAGACAGATGGGCAAGACGGCATTTATCTTTCCGGGACAGGGCGCACAGTACAGCGGCATGGGAAAGGATTTTTTCGATAACTTTGAGACGGCCAGGCGTGTCTATGCGACGGCGGGGGAGGCCACGGGACTGGATGTGGCCGAACTGTGCTTTACGGAAAACGCCGATCTGGATGTGACGGAATATACCCAGATCGCCATGCTGGCTACTGAGGTGGCGATTCTGAAAGTGCTGGAGGAAAAGGGGCTTAAGGCGGACTGTGCCGCGGGACTGAGCCTTGGGGAATACGGCGCGCTGGCGGCTGCGGGGGTGATGGAGCTGCCGCAATTGTTCTGGCTGATTCGCTGCAGGGGCATTTTCATGCAGGAGGCTTATCCGTCGGGCGGCGCCATGTCGGCGGTGCTGGGACTGGATGCGGAGACCATTGGCCGTATCTGCCGGGAGACAGAAGGGATTGTGTCCATCGCCAATGACAACTGCCCGGGGCAGATCGTGATTACCGGGGAGGCACAGGCTGTGCAGGCCGCTTCGGAGAAGCTTGCGGGAGCCGGGGCGAAGCGCTGCATTCCCTTGAAGGTCAGCGGGCCCTTTCACTCTAAGCTGCTCGCGGGAGCCGGGGAGAAGCTTGCGGCAGAACTGGAGGGCATTTCGGTGCATGCGCCGAAGATTCCTTATCTGTGCAATGTGGAGGCGGATTATGTGACGGAGAGCGGCAAGATCAAGGAGCTTCTGGTCAGACAGGTATCCTCCACGGTAAGATGGCGGGAGACCATGGAGCGCATGCTGGCGGACGGCGTGGATACCTTTGTGGAAATCGGGCCCGGGCGGACGCTGGCAGGCTTTCTGAGGAAGATGAACCGCGACGTGAAAGTGCTGAATGTGGCGAAAGTGGAAGACATGGCGGCGGTGCCGGGACAGACACCCTGATTCCCGCAGGCCGTGCACGGTACGGTCAACTTTGTGCCGTAATCAGCCCGCAGGCTGTTCGGGGCATTTGGTCCATGGGGACCGAGAACCGGTCAGGCATGGATTTTGTACTGCTTAAAAGTTAAAATTTCCGAGTAACCTGACTGCATAACGCCAGCTGTAGCGGAGAGTGTGCGGCAGGAGAAATGGGGGAGTGAAAATGGAAGAGGAAAAGACAGTGACGGCAGATAAGGAATTAGCCGGAAAGGTGGCGCTGGTGACAGGAGCCAGCCGGGGCATCGGAAAGGCCATCGCCCTTGCGCTGGCTAAGCGGGGGGCCGCAGTGCTGGTGAACTACAACGGCTCCAGGGAGCGTGCCCTGGAAGTGGTGGCGCAGATAGAGGCGGCCGGCGGACAGGGAGAGGCTGTGGGCTGTGATGTGTCCGATTTCACGGGATGCGGCCGGATGGTGGAGGAAATCATCGCGAAATATGCCCATGTGGACATTCTGGTGAACAACGCGGGCGTGGCAAGGGATAATCTGGTGGCGCGCATGTCCGAGGAAGACTATGACTATGTCTTAAATACGAATCTGAAAGGCGCATTCCACACCATCCGCCACCTGACCAGGCAGTTCCTGAAGCAGAAAAGGGGCAAGATCATCAATATCTCGTCCGTGTCAGGCGTGGTCGGCAACGCGGGGCAGGCCAATTACGCCGCCTCCAAGGCCGGGCTGATCGGGCTGACGAAAAGCGTGGCAAAGGAGCTGGCGGGCAGGAATATCTGCGTCAATGCCGTAGCGCCGGGCTTCATCGAAACGGAGATGACTTTAGAGATGCCCGAGAAAGCCAGGGAGGGAGCCGTGGCATCGATTCCCATGGGCAGGATGGGCAGCCCTGCGGACGTGGCTGAGCTGGTGGCCTTTCTGGCAGGCGGCAGATCGGATTATATCACGGGACAGGTCATATGCGTGGACGGCGGCCTGGTGTGAGAAGAAGTTTTATGGAGGATGTGATATGAAGCGGAGAGTAGTAGTGACAGGCATGGGGGCCATTACCCCAATAGGTATCGGTGTAGAGGCGTTCTGGGAGGGAATTTTGCAGGAGCGGGTAGGCTTTGCTCCGATTTCGAAATTCGACGCGAAAGCCTATAAATGTAGTCTTGCGGCGGAAGTGAAGGACTTTGCGCCGGAGCGGTACATGGACAAAAAGGCGGCAAGGCGCATGGAGCTGTTCTGCCAGTACGCCGTGGCGGCGGCAGGGGAGGCTCTGGCGGACGCGGCGCTGGACATGGAAAAGGAAGACGCCTATCGGGTGGGCTGCTTTGTGGGCAGCGGCGTGGGCAGTCTGCAGGCCATGGAGCGGGAGTGCGGCAGACTTTCCGAAAAAGGCCCCTCCCGAGTGGGTCCTCTGTTCGTGCCGTTGATGATATCCAATATGGCGGCCGGAAATGTCAGCATCGCCTACGGCTTAAAGGGGAAGAGCCTGAATGTGGCCACTGCCTGCGCTACGGGCACGAACTCCATCGGGGAGGCATTCCGCTCCATCCAGTACGGGGAGACGGACGTATGCGTGGCAGGGGGAGCGGAGGCGGCTGTGAGCCCCATCGGAATTGCGGGCTTCGCCGCGCTTACGGCACTGTCCGACAGCACGGATCCCCACAGATGCTCCATCCCTTTTGACAAGGACAGGAGCGGCTTTGTCATGGGGGAGGGCTCCGGAATCGTCGTCCTGGAGGAACTGGAGCACGCGAGAGCCCGGGGAGCCCATATCTACGCGGAAGTGCTGGGCTACGGCTGTACCTCCGACGCCTATCACATCACCTCTCCTGCGGAGGACGGCGCGGGAGCGGCCGCAGCCATGCTTAATGCCCTGAAGGACGGCGGCGTGGAGCCGGAGGCGTTAAGCTACATCAATGCCCACGGCACGGCAACCCATCACAATGATCTCTTCGAGACCAGGGCCGTCAAGCTGGCTTTCGGCGACCATGCGAAAGAGATAAGAATCAATTCCACCAAGTCCATGATAGGCCATTTGCTGGGCGCTGCCGGAGCGGTGGAGTTCATCGACTGTGTGAAAGAGATACAGGAGGGCTTCATCCACAGGACAGTGGGACTTCAGGAGACAGAGGGGGAGATGGACCTGGATTACTGTAAGGAAAGCCACAGGGAGGAGGTTCCCTATGCCCTCAGCAACTCCCTCGGATTCGGAGGGCACAACGCCAGCATCCTGTTAGGCAGGACAGAATATTAAAATATATTATAAAACGTATTAAAAGAAAGGAAATTGCGTCATGTCGTTGTATACCGCAAAGGAGATTATGGAAATCATTCCCCACAGGTATCCTTTTCTGCTGATAGATACAATCGAGGAGCTGGAAGCGGGCAGGCGGGCCGTGGGGCGGAAATGCGTCAGCATGAACGAACCTTATTTTCAGGGACATTTTCCGGGAAACCCTGTGATGCCGGGGGTATTGATCCTGGAGGCCATGGCCCAGGTGGGAGCGGTTGCCATGCTCTCCGCAGAGGAGTGGAAAGGGCAGACCGCGTATTTCGCCGGAATCGACAAGGCGAAATTCCGAAAAAAGGTCATCCCCGGGGATGTGCTGACCATAGAGGCTAAATTGGTCAAGTGCAAGGGCCCCCTGGGCATAAGCGAGGCGGTGGCTGCTGTGGACGGCAAGGTGGTGGCCCGGGCCCAACTGACTTTTGCCATTGGGGCAGGCTGAAATCATAGGAATATTGCGGTAAAGGAATGGAGAGGACGGATATGAGCGGACTGTTCAGGAAAAAAGCATCTGGAAAAGCGGACCAGTTACGGGAAAAGCGGACTACATTTTTTACAAGACAATCAGACAAAAAAGCGGATTCTGAAATGCAGCGGGGGGATACTCCTCAGGGAGAGGACAGGGCTGCCGGGGAGGCCTCCCTTTCCGAGGCGAAAAAAGTACCGGCGGGGCAGAATCCCCAGGGGCAGGAAAAAGAAAACTACATGATACGCTGCCCCAAATGCGGGAAGATGGTGAATCGGGACAGAGTGGCCAGGCGGAAGTATATCTGCTATGAATGCGAGGGGTATTTCCGGGTCAGGACAGGCAATCGCATCCGCATGGTGGCAGACCCTCATACGTTTGAACCCTGGTTCACGGATATGCCTGTCAGAAACCCTCTTTCCTACCAGGGATATGAGGAAAAGCTGGCGGAGGCCAGGGAGAAGACAGGGCTGGAAGAAGCGTTCACAGTGGGACGGTGCAAGATTTTCGGCGCGGACGCCGTATTGGGCATCTGTGATTCCCGGTTCCTCATGGCCAGCATGGGCCAGGTGGTGGGGGAGAAAGTCACCGCGGCCGTGGAGCGGGCTGTGGAATTAAAGCTGCCGGTGTTCTTCTTCTGCTGCTCCGGAGGAGCCAGGATGCAGGAGGGCATCATCTCTTTGATGCAGATGGCCAAGACTTCCGCGGCGATTCGGAAGCTGGGAGAGGCCGGGCTTTTATACTGCACCATACTCACCGATCCGACTACGGGCGGCGTCACCGCCAGCTTTGCCATGCTGGGGGATGTGATTATGGCGGAGCCGGGAGCCCTCATCGGGTTCGCGGGGCCCAGGGTCATCCGGCAGACCATCGGGCAGGAGCTGCCGGAGGGGTTTCAGACAGCGGAGTTTCTGGTGGAGCACGGCATCATAGACGGAATCGTCAGGCGGGAAGTGCTGAAGAAGACTCTTTATTTCCTAATCAAATCCCATCAGGGCAAAGAGGGGGAATACGCGGACTTCACCGGGGGAAAGGACTTCCATTTCGTGCTGAACGAGGTGCTCAAAGAGCAGACCTGGACCACGAAGCCTGCGAATGTCTGGGATAAGGTGAAAGCAGTCCGCAGATTGGAGCGGGCAAGCGCCTGTGACTACATGAGCTGTATCTTTGACTATTTCGTGGAGGCCCATGGGGACAGATGCTTCCGGGACGATCCGGCCATCATCGCCGGTATCGGTTTCCTGGAGGGCCAGCCGGTGACGGTGATCGCGGAGCACAAGGGAAAGGACGGAAAGGAGTGCCAGCGGCGCAATTACGGCATGCCCATGCCGGAGGGCTACCGCAAGGCCCTGCGCCTGATGAAGCAGGCGGAGAAATTCCATCGCCCGATTGTAAGCTTCATCAATACTTCCGGCGCTTACTGCGGCATCGAGGCGGAGGAGAGAGGGCAGGGCGAAGCCATTGCCAAATGCCTGCTGGAGATGTCGGCTTTAAAAGTACCCGTGTTGTGCATTTTCATCGGCGAGGGCGGCAGCGGCGGCGCGCTGGCCACGGGAGTGGGGAACGAGGTGTGGATGCTGGAGAATGCCACCTATTCCATTCTTTCCCCGGAGGGATTTGCCTCGATTCTGTGGAAAGATTCCTCCAAGGCCAGGGAGGCCAGCGAAATCATGCGCATCACGGCACAGGATTTAAAACTCCTGCGGGTGGTGGATAAGATCGTTCCGGAGTTCGGAGGCGCGGACAGCACCACTGCCGGTGCCATCGGCGGATATCTGAAAGAGCAGATTATGGCGTTTCTGGAAGGGTACCGGGGAATGACCGGCGAGGAGATTGCCGCCCAGAGATATGAAAGATTCCGCAAATATTAAGGGAAGAGGATTGGCACTTCGGTGCCATCGCGCAGCGATTATAATAGGAGAAAAAGATGTCGATTAGAATTATGGGAACGGGAAGCGCCCTCCCCGGGCGGAGGGTGGAAAACAGAGAAATCGTGGAGCTGGTGGACACCTCGGATGAATGGATTCGGGAGCGCACCGGCATCGGCAGCAGGCATGTGTCCACAGGAGAGACCGTAGCGGCGCTTGCGGCGGACGCCTGCGGGCAGGCGCTTGCGGACGCGGGCAGGCAGGCGGAAGAGGTGGAGCTTCTGCTGGTGGCCACCTGCTCCCCGGAGGATGTGGCCCCCTGTATGGCCTGCCAGGTCCAGAGCAGGATTGGAGCCGGGAATGCCGTGGCATTTGACTTAAACGCGGCATGTGCCGGTTTTTTGTTTGCGCTGCACACGGCATGGGCTTATGTGGAGGCGGGAATCTACCGCAATGCCCTGATTGCCGGAAGCGAGGTGCTGTCAAAGCTGGTAGACTGGGAGGACAGGGGCACCTGTATCCTGTTCGGGGACGGCGCAGGAGCCGTCTATGTGGAGAAGTGCGAGACCGGCGGCATCCTAAGCTTCGTGCAGCACGCGGACGGCAGCCGGGGAGCAGTGTTGGCAGGCGGCAGCAGGCCTCTTGAAAATCCCTGGGCCGGCCAGAGAGATTTTCAGAAATTCCTGCGGATGGACGGAAGGGAAGTATTCGCTTTTGCGCTGCGCCAGGTGCCGCTGAATGTGGAGGAGGCTCTGGGAAAGGCTCATCTTACCGTAGGGGATGTGGAACTTTTCGTGCTCCACCAGGCCAACCGCCGCATCATTGAAGGAATCTCAAAACGGCTGGGGGCAGATATTTCCCTCTTTCCCATGAATCTGGATCAGGTGGGGAATACTTCCTCCGCGGCAATTCCCCTTTTGCTGGACCAGCTGAACCGGAAAGGGAAACTGAGGCGGGGGATGCGGCTGGTGCTGTCCGGATTCGGGGCCGGACTCACCTGCGGGGCCTGCGTGATGGAATGGTGACAGGGGAAATGCCTATTGACTTTTTCGCGGAAACGGGTACATTATTATTATACGGCCTGTTGCTGGGGCCGAGGGCCGGGAGAGGATAACGGGGAGAAATGGTACAGAATACAAAGCGTTCCATAAATGAATTGTTGGTCAGTCTGTTCAACCATGTGATGGACATGGAGGCAAAAGCGGTGATTACAGAGGAATACAGGGACATCTCCAACAACGATATGCACATCATAGAGGCAATCGGCGTGGAGGAGCCCAGGAATATGTCCGTGATAGCCCATCGCCTCTCCGTCACGGTGAGCACCCTGACTACGAACATGAACGGACTGGAACGGAAAGGCTATATCAAAAGGGAGCGCAGCGAGAAAGACAGGCGCGTGGTACACGTCCTTTTGACGGCCAAGGGGAAGAAAGCATTCTATCACCATCGTGACTTCCACAAGAAGATGATCAGGGCAATTGTGAAGGGTTTAGGCGAGGAGGAGATGGAGATTCTGTACCGCTGTCTTGTGAATTTGAATTCTTTCCTGGAGGATGGAACACAGGGGAACTGACGGGAAGAGAGCGTGATTTACATGGGTATAGGTGAAAAGGTCAATCAGATGCTGGGCAGGCTAAAGACGGCCATCTACGGCAGATTCGCGATGATACTGCTGGGTTTTCTGGCGCAGCTTATTCTGTTGGCGGTGGGATATTTTTTCCTGCGCAACTACAGCTATCTGTTCTATGTGCTGTTTCTGGCAATCAGCGCCATTGTGGTGATTTATATCTACAATGCGCCCGGCAATCCGGATCTGAAGCTGTCCTGGATGCTGCCTATTGCCATATTGCCTGTCTTTGGCGCTATCTTCTATATGACGATCGTCATGCAGCCGGGTACCACGGTTCTGTACGACAGACTCATGACTCTGTCTGAGAATACGAAGAAATATGTGGTCCCCAGAGGGGACACAAGGGATAAGCTGCGGACGGAGAGCCCCCACATGGGACAGCTGGCCCATTATCTGGAGAAATATGACAACAGCCCGGTCTATGACAATACACAGATGAAATATTATTCCCTGGGAGACAGCCAGTTCGTGGACATGGTGGAGGAGCTGAAGAAAGCGGAAAAGTATATCTTCATGGAGTTCTTCATCGTATCCGGGGGACAGATGCTGGGGACTGTTCTGGATATCCTGAAGGAGAAAGCGAAGCAGGGCGTGGAGGTGCGCTTCATGTACGACGGCACCAATGTGCTTTGGAACCTGCCCGGCTTCTTTCCGGACATGCTGGAGGCGGAAGGGATACGCTGCAAGATGTTCGCGCCAATCCGCCCCATTTTTTCCACCCATTACAACAACCGGGACCACCGCAAGATTCTGGTCATTGACGGCAAGGTGGCTTTCACCGGAGGCATCAATCTGGCGGATGAATATATCAATGAAAAGGAGCGCTTCGGACACTGGAAAGATGTGGGCGCCATGATTTCGGGAGATGCCGTGGAGCGGTTCACCTATATGTTCCTGGAGATGTGGGATGTGGACGAGAAAGAGCCGGAGGCATACGGAAAATATGTACTTCCGCCGGAGGCGTCCCTGTCCAGCGACGGCTATGTCATTCCTTACAGTGTCTGCCCGCTGGGGTCGGAGCGGGTAGGGCAGATGGTGTATCTGGAAATCCTGAATACGGCCCACACCTACGTGCATATCATGACGCCATATCTGATACCGGATTATCAGCTGCTGACGGCCATGACCTATGCCGTGAAACGGGGGGTGGAGGTAGTCATCCTCATGCCCCATATCCCGGACAAGAAATACGCCTTTCTGCTGGCGAAGACCTATTATAACCAACTGTTGGAGGCAGGGGTGCGGATCTGCGAATATGAGCCCGGTTTCGTCCATGCCAAGGTATTCATCTCCGATGATGTGAAAGCCGTGGTGGGCACGGTGAATCTGGACTACCGGAGTCTGTTCCATCATTTCGAGTGCGGCGTGGTGCTGTACCGAAATTCCCAGATAGGGGTGATGGAGCGGGATTTTCAGGATACGCTGGAGAAATGCATCGAAGTGAAAGTAGAGGATTATCAGAAATTAAGGCTGCGGGACAGGGCAATCGGAAGAATCATGCGGCTTGTGGCGCCGCTGATGTGACGGCGCTTCGTTCAGAATATGCAAAGGGTAGGGTCTCCTGCCCTTTTTCTATCTATTTTTTTCAATTAAGAAACTTTTCGCCATGCGTATCGTCTATAGAGGCATGAGACGGCTGCCATGCCGGGAGGGAGGCATACTTTGAAAGATGCGGAGATACTGGATCTATATTGGGGGAGAGAGGAACAGGCGATTTATGAGACACAGAAAACTTACGGAAACTACTGCTATAGTATCGCCTGGAATATCCTGTACTCCAAGGAGGACTCGGACGAGTGCGTGAACGATACATGGCTGCGGGCGTGGAATGCCATACCGCCCAGGCGGCCGGGGCGTCTGGCTTTGTTCCTGGGGACCATCACCAGGAATCTGTCGCTGGACAGGTGGAAAGAAAGGCATGCCATGAAGAGAGGAAAAGGCGAGATGGAGATTGCGCTGGACGAGCTGGCGGAGTGTGTGCCCGCCGCCCACGATACGCAGGCCGAGGTGGAGGCCGCGGAACTGGAGAGGCTGGTGAACGACTTCCTGCGTGGGCTGCCTGAGCGGGAATGCAATATATTCCTGCGCCGCTACTGGTACGTGGAGGAGTACAGCGACATCGCGAGACGATATGATATGAAGCTGAACACAGTGAAGACTTCCCTGTTCCGCACAAGGGCAAAGCTTCGGGATTATCTGGAAAAAGAGGGTGTGTTGATATGAAGGACGGGAAGAAGCGCGGGGCAGTGCGGCTGATGGAGGCGCTGTCAGGAGTGGACGAAGATTTGCTGGAACGCTGCGGTCAGGATTGCAGGAGGCAGATTCACCGCGGACTTTGGCAGTGGAATATGAGGACCGCTGCAGCAGTATTGTGCCTGGCGGTGGCAGGTGCGGTCAGCTGGGGAGGGTATCAGTTGTCTAATCTGAAGATGGGCAGTTCCTCAGGAGGGAAAGCCCAGATGATGGCCACGGATTCGGAGGGAGACGGACAGGAGGCCGTACCGGAAGATATGGAACCTGAGGAATTTGGGGCGGCAAAGGAGGAATCCGCGCTGGATGATATGGCGGATGCGGGAGGCACGGACATGACGGGACAGCGGGAAGAAGCCGCCGGAGGCGTAGGGAAGAGTCAGGACGTTTCGACGGAAGAAGGAGCTGCTGAGGAAAACGGCAGTTCCGGCGCGGACAGTGATGGCTGCCTGCCTCTGCAGTCTCGGAAACTTACGGAGGCCCAGAGCAGAGAGGAGGCGGTACTGGGAGCCTATGTGCCCACGGTGCTCCCGGCAGGATATGCTTTTGAGGATGCCTACTGCACAGTGGATGACGAAGAGGCGAATCTGACGGTGTGCTGGAGCAGAGGGATGGATACCATCATGCTGCACCTGAGAAAGACGGAAAATCCGCCCGGAACGGTGGATGTAGAGCAGGAGGAAAGCTATGACGAGCGTCTGTACGAGATTCCATATGGGGAGACCGTGCCGGAGCAATATCGGGAAAGTTTCGACAACCCGGTGTTCGCCGCGGAGGATTTCAGCCTGGAAATCGTAGAAAGCCGGATGAAATCCTATGATGACCAGGGGGACACGGATACCCCCAGAGGGAATTTCGGCGTACTGTATCCTGATAATGTGCTGGTGCGTTTCAGCGGCCGGGGCACGGCGGTAGAAATCTGGGAGATGTTCTGTTCCATGGGGGAAAGCAAATAGAGCCGGCAAAAGCCGGCTCTATTCAGTGTCGTTTTCCCGCATCCGGTATCCCACGCCCACCTCGGTGAACAGGTATTGGGGCTGGGCGGGATTCTTTTCGATTTTCCGGCGGATGTTCGCCATGTTGACCCGCAGGATCTGATTGTTGGTTTCCGCGTAGGGGCCCCAGATGCGCCGCAGCATTGTGTTGTAGGTCAGCACGCGGCCCGCGTTCTCGGCCAGGAGCGAGAGCAGCTGGTATTCTATCTGGGTCAGGTGGACCTGCTCGCCGTCCAGATGAATGGTCCTCTTGTCCAAATCAATTTCCAGATTGAGGGCTCTGTAAATCTGGCTTGGCGCCTGGCTGCGGCTATGGCGCAGGGCGGTGCGGATGCGGGCCGTCAGCTCGCCCGGATAGAAAGGCTTGGTGACATAATCGTCAGCGCCCAGATCCAGCGCTTTCACCTTTTCCTGCTCTTCGCTGCAGACGGAGACGATGATGATGGGGATATGGCTCCAGCTGCGCAGTTCTTCCAGCACCAGAAATCCATCTATGTCCGGCAGGCCTAAATCCAGCAGAATCAAGTCAGGACAGAGGGAGGCCGCAAGGCTTAAGCCCTCTGTGCCGGTCATGGCAGTGGTGATGTGATAGCCGCTCCTGCCCAGAAGAGCGGTGATATACGAACAGAAACTTTTTTCATCCTCGATTAAGAGGATATGGACTTTGGCATTCATGATAAATCAACCGCTCCTTTTTGGAAGGGTGAAGGTAAATTCCGCACCGAGACTGTGATTCCTGCCTGTAAGGGTACCGTGGTGGGCCGAGATGATGGCTTTGCAGATGATCAGCCCGATGCAGGTCTTTTTGTGAGGGTCTGAGGCGGCCTTTGTCAGGGAATCGCTGTCGAAGAGCCGGTCCAGCATTTCCTCGGGGATGCCGCGTCCGTAGTCCCTGACGGTAAAGATTACGGAATCTTCGCCCTCCTCTACGATGACCTCCACAGGTTTCCGGCTTTCGGAATGGAGCAGGGCGTTTTCCAGCAGATTGATGATGACCTGCTCTATCAGCAGCGCATCCATGGACAGGATGATGATTTCGTCCGGAATGATGGCACGAATCTCAAAGCCGGGATGGCGCATCTCCATTTTCTGCAGTGCCTCCCCCAGCACCTCTTCTACGATTTCTTCCCTGGTGCTGACAGGGTTTTCCGTGTCCCCGATACGGGTCATGGCCAGGAGATTTTCCACAATGTTGATCAGCCAGCCGGAATCTTCATGGATATGGCCTACAAGTTCCAGCTTCTCCTCATCATCCAGAGTCTGGTGATTTTCCAGATAGAGGAAGCTGTTGCCCATGATGCCGGAGAGGGGCGTGCGCAGGTCGTGGGAGATGGCGCGTATGAGGTGGCTGTGGATTTTCTCCAGATCCGTCTCCTGCAGTGGATTTTCCTCCGGGACTTTTTCCGCTTTCTGGCCGATGAACCGTGAGGCCAGCAGGCCGGTTACAGCGACTGCGGCCGCCGCGCAAAAGGCGGCGTAGAAACCGCTGCCGCTCTGGGTGGAAGGTTGTGTGTGCTGTGTTGGATTCTGTTGATTTTTACGCATGCTATATCCTTTCCTTATTTGTCTGGGTTTGAAATGGTTGCTGTCTTCTATTATATATTTTTTGGATACAAGAAGCAAGGAAACGGGCATAAAGAAAATGTTAAGAAGTTGTAGTCATATGGATGTAAATCGGTCCATTTCTTAAAATTTTCCTTTTGGCTTGCGGCATCTGCCTTGGTGGGGTACAATGTTGACACAGAAGAGGAGAAAGGCAGTGGGAATGAAGCAGATGAAAGAGCGGGAAGCTTTTCTGGATAAACTGAGGGTGTTTGCCACCTGTGCGGTAATATTGCTCCACACAGTGACCGGGGTCACGGATGCCACGGATATGAATCTCTATCCGGGGGAGAAAAGGGTCTTCCTGGCGGTGATGGATTTGGTGTGCTGGAGCGTGCCGGTATTTCTGGTGATATCGGGGTACCTGTTCCTGAATCCGGAACGGCGGATCGGAATGGGGAAGATGCTGACGAAATACTGCAGGCGCATCGCGCTGGCCCTGCTCCTCTTCGGGGTGCCCTACGGATGCCTGGAGCTGATTGCCGCGGAAAGGACTTTTCGCCTTGGGATGCTCCGGGAGGCTTTTCTGGGGGTGCTGCGTGGAAAGAGCTGGTCCCATATGTGGTATCTCTACCTGATACTGCTCCTGTATCTGCTGACGCCGCTTATGAAGAGGGCGCTCAAGTCCGTTCCGCGGTGGGCGGTATACGGAACTGAGCTTGTGCTGTTTCTTGGGTGTTCTGTCCTGCCTTATTTATATGAGCTTTTCGGGTGGACAGACGGGCCTGCGCTGCCGGGTGACGGCATCTATTTCTTCTATTATATATGCGGATATCTGTTTGCGGCGGAGAGCAGAAACCGGAGAGGGAAAGCAGCCGGAAAGAAAATTCTGCCCGCCCTGACTCTTCTGCTGGCAACCGGCATGGCGGCCAGCCGCCTTTGGGGAGAGTATATCCTGCAGATGGCCTATAATTATCCGTTTACGGTTCTGCTGGCGTTAATGCTGTTCGCCTGGATGAGCGGCAGGGAAGAAAGGCCGGATAGAAAGGAGGAGCGCATCGGCTGTCTCTTTTGGAGGCAGGCCTCAGAGCTCAGCTTTGCGGTGTACCTGATTCACCCGGTATTTTTGAACCTTGCGTACAAGTTCCTGCATGTGACACCTCTGTCACATTTAGACGTACTTTCTCTGGGGGTATCCCTGCCGCTGTTTTTCATCGGCACGGCGCTCCTCTCAACAGCAGTCGCGTGGATTCTGTACAAAATACCGCCGCTGAGAAAATATATCCTGTGAAATATCTTATGAAAAATGCTGCCAGCGTCCCGCGGCGCCGCAGGGCAGGACCAGGCCGCTGCCGGATACGGGCAGGCCGATTTCCTGAGCCTCCACCCGGCCGCCGAAAGGCCTGGCGATCGCTTCGCTGAGCATGTAGGAGAGTACTGCGGGCTGCAGGCCGGTGGTGTAGGAATTAATCAGGAAGAACAGGGCGTCTTTGGAGAGCAGCTGCGCCGTCAGGGCGATCAGGGGCCAGATGCCGGTCTCCAGTTTCCAGATTTCCCCTTTGGGTCCTCTGCCGTAGGAGGGAGGATCCATGATGATGCCGTCATAACGGCTGCCCCGGCGGATTTCCCGCTCCACGAACTTCACGCAGTCGTCCACCAGCCATCTGACGGGAGCGCTGCCTAAGCCGGAAGCGGCAGCGTTTTCCTTTGCCCAGTTCACCATGCCCCTGGAGGCGTCCACATGGGTCACAGATGCGCCTGCGGAGGCGGCAGCTATGGTGGCGCCTCCGGTGTAGGCGAAGAGGTTCAGTACTTTCAAAGGTCTGTCTGTCTGCTTTCCGGCGTCCCGCAGAAGCTGTGAGAACCATTCCCAGTTCGCCGCCTGTTCCGGGAAAAGGCCGGTGTGTTTGAAGCTGAAAGGCTTCAGCCGGAAAGTCAGGGGAGAATCCCCCAGCCGATAGGAGATGCTCCACTCGTCCGGCAGATGGAAGAACTCCCATTCCCCGCCGCCTTTGGCGCTCCTGTGATAGTGGCCGTTCTTTTTGCTCCAGCCCCTGTGGCCGCGGGGCGTGCTCCAGATGACCTGGGGATCCGGGCGGATGAGGATGTAGTTACCCCATCGCTCCAGCTTTTCGCCCTCTGTGGCGTCCAGCACTTCGTAGTCTTTCCACTTATCTGCGATCCACATATTCGTTTCCTCGATTCTTTCTGTTTTCTTTTGGTTTTTATTAAAGCATATTTATAGGAAAAAGTCATTTGTTTTCCCAAGAACAGATTGTACTAAAAAAAATACAAAATTTTTCAAAAATATCTTGCAAAGTAAGGAATTGCCATGTATACTAAGAATTGCTGTGACATGATAGCTGTGAAGCGTGAGGTTGCTGGTCGACAGCAATGGCGATTGGGTTTTCCGTGGAGCGAATGTCAAGATTGAAACTGACGACAAGTCACTGTACCGATTAAAATTCTGCAGATATGCAGTCCCGAATGTGGAGTTCCGGAATCGAGAGTGTTGCGTGAGAGGCCAGGACACACACGGGAGAGTGTACAGTCACCACTTGTCGTACTAAAGTGAAAATGTTTTTCACTTATGAAAAATGTTTTTCGCTTATGAAAATTCACATTTTCATCTTAAAAGTGCGAAAAGGAGGCGACTTTTTTTATGGCAAGTCAAGTAATGAGAATCACATTGAAGGCGTACGAGCACCAGCTGGTTGATGCATCCGCGAAGAAGATTATCGAGACTGTAAAGAAGACCGGATCCGAGGTGAGCGGCCCCGTTCCTCTTCCTACGAAAAAGGAAGTAGTGACCATTCTGAGGGCGGTGCACAAGTACAAGGATTCCAGAGAGCAGTTCGAGCAGAGGACCCACAAGAGGCTGATCGATATCATCGCGCCCACCCAGAAGACGGTGGATGCCCTGCAGAGGCTGGAGATGCCTGCCGGTGTGTACATCGATATCAAAATGAGAACCAAATAAGTGATTCGGATCGGATAACCGATTTGGATTTGACCTCTACTTAGACGTATGAACACAGGGAGCGGGAAACCGCTCACGGCCGCGGCGCAACAGTGGCTGATGTGGTCCGCTATGTAGATGAAGCCCTCAGGGCAGAAAGAGAGGAAACATGAAGAAAGCAATTTTGGCTACAAAAGTCGGAATGACACAGATCTTCGCCGAAGACGGCATGCTGATTCCCGTAACCGTCCTTCAGGCAGGCCCCTGCGTAGTGACGCAGATCAAGACAGTGGAAAACGATGGCTACAAGGCAGTGCAGGTAGGCTTTGTTGACAAGAAAGAGAGAATCATCAACAAGGATGCCAGCGGAAAGCGCGAGGTCATCCACAGACATGGCGCTACCAAGCCTGAGCAGGGCCATTTCAAGAAAGCCGGCGTCAGCCCCAAGAGATATGTGAGAGAATTCAAGTTCGAGAACGCTGAAGAGTATGCGCTGGGCGCAGAGATCAAGGCGGATATCTTCGAGCAGGGCGATAAGATAGACGCGTCCGCAATCTCTAAAGGTAAGGGATTCCAGGGCGCGATTAAGAGACACGGACAGCACAGAGGACCCATGAAGCACGGTTCCAAGTTCCATCGCCATCAGGGATCCAACGGCGCATGTTCCTCCCCCAGCCGCGTGTTCAAGGGCAAGGGAATGCCCGGCCATATGGGATGTGTAAAGGTGACAGTGCAGAATCTGGAAGTCGTGAGAGTGGACGCGGAGAAGAATCTGCTGCTGATAAAGGGCTCAGTGCCCGGTCCCAAGAAGGGATTAGTAACCATCAAAGAGACCGTAAAGGTAGAATGCTAGTTTAATGCGAAAGGAGGGCCAATCATATGGCAAGCGTATCTGTTTATAATATGGAAGGCAAGGAAGTCGGTACAATCGAATTAAACGATGCGGTATTTGGTGTGAAGGTTAATGAGCATCTGGTACACATGGCAGTTGTACAGCAGCTTGCAAATAAACGTCAGGGAACCCAGAAAGCGAAGACCCGCGGCGAGGTATCCGGAGGCGGAAGAAAGCCCTGGAGACAGAAAGGGACCGGCCACGCAAGACAGGGATCCACCAGGTCTCCCCAGTGGACCGGCGGCGGCGTGGTGTTCGCGCCCGTTCCCAGGGATTATTCTTTCAAGATGAACAAGAAAGAGAAGAGAGCGGCGCTGAAATCCGCGCTGACCAGCAAAGTGCAGGGCAACAACCTGATTGTGCTTGACGAACTGAAGCTGGATGAAATCAAGACAAAGAAATTTGTGGCAGTGATGAACAATCTGAAAGTTGAAAAGGGTCTGGTGGTCATCGCCGAGAACGATCAGAATGTGGTAATGTCCGCAAGGAATCTTGCTGATATCAATACGGCCCTGGCGAACATGATCAATACCTACGACATCATGAAGGCAAAGACGGTAGTCCTGACAAAGGATGCTGTGGCAAAGATAGAGGAGGTGTTTGCATAATGGCAGATATCAAATATTATGACGTAATCCTCAAACCGGTAATCACCGAGAAGAGCATGAACGGAATGGCCGCGAAAGAATATACTTTCCTGGTTCATCCCGAAGCGAATAAGAGCCAGATTAAAGAGGCTGTCGAGAAGATGTTCGAGGGCACAAAAGTGGAGCGTGTCAACACCATGAACTGCAAGGGCAAGGAGAAGAGACGCGGCACTGTGGTAGGAACCACTGCCAAGACCAAGAAAGCTATCGTCAAGCTCACCGAGGACAGCAAGGACATCGAAATCTACGCTGGTTTGTGATAAATAACAGCGCAGAGTCGGATTTAAGTATGTGGCTGCGGGAGAGCAGCCGCGCAAAGAATCATAGTAAAGGAGAATAGACAAATGGGAATCAAGACATATCGTCCCTATACACCTTCCAGAAGGCATATGACGGGCTCTGATTTCTCGGAGATTACGAAGAAGACACCGGAGAAGAGCCTTTGCGTTTCCTTAAAGAAACATTCAGGCCGCAACAATCAGGGTAAGATTACCGTGAGGCACAAGGGCGGCGGCTGCAGAAGAAAGTACAGACTGGTTGATTTCAAGAGAAATAAGGATGGCATTCCTGCAACAGTCATCGGTATCGAGTACGATCCCAACAGATCCGCCAACATTGCGCTGATCTGCTATGCAGACGGCCAGAAATCCTATATCCTTGCTCCTCAGGGACTGACCGACGGCATGAAGGTCATGAACGGACCCCAGGCCGAAGTAAGAGTAGGCAACTGCCTGCCTTTATCTGAGATTCCGGTAGGTACTCAGGTACACAATATCGAGTTGTATCCCGGCAAGGGCGGCCAGATGGCTCGTTCTGCGGGCAACAGCGCGCAGCTGATGGCAAAAGAGGGCAAATACGCCACCCTGCGTCTCCCTTCAGGCGAGATGAGAATGGTTCCCCTTGTATGCCGCGCTACGGTGGGCGTCGTAGGCAACGCTGACCACAACCTGATCAACATCGGTAAGGCCGGACGTAAGCGTCACATGGGCATCCGTCCTACGGTCCGCGGTTCCGTAATGAACCCCAATGACCATCCTCACGGCGGCGGCGAAGGCAAGACGGGTATCGGACGTCCCGGTCCCTCCACTCCTTGGGGCAAGCCCGCACTGGGCCTTAAGACACGTAAGGCTAAGAAGGCTTCCAATAAGCTGATTGTGAGAAGACGTGACGGCAGAGCGATCAAGTAATAAATGAGGAGGAAAGATAATGGCTAGATCACTGAAAAAAGGGCCTTTCGCAGATGAAAGCCTGTTAAAGAAAATAGATGCTTTGAATGCTTCCGGACAGAAGCAGGTCATCAAGACTTGGTCCCGTCGTTCCACGATTTTCCCTTCCTTTGTGGGACACACGATTGCGGTTCATGATGGCAGAAAGCATGTACCTGTATATGTTACCGAGGACATGGTTGGCCATAAGCTGGGCGAGTTCGTAGCGACCAGAACCTACCGCGGCCACGGTAAGGACGAGAAGAAATCGAAGGTCAGATAGCCTGGGCGCGGACTTCTCTCATGGCCGTATTGCGGCAGGGACGAGAAGAAGTCCAAGGTTAGGTAAGGATTAAGGAGGGTTTAGATTAATGGCTAAGGGACATAGAAGTCAGATTAAGAGAGAGAGAAATGCACAGAAGGATCCGAGACCTTCAGCAAAATTGTCTTATGCGAGAGTGTCCGTACAGAAAGCTTGCTTCGTACTGGACGCTGTCAGAGGCAAGGATGTGCAGACCGCACTTGCTATTTTGGAATATAATCCCAGATATGCTTCCGGCCTTATCAAGAAGCTGATTGAATCGGCAATGGCGAATGCTGAGAACAACAATGGCATGAACAAGGAGAACCTGTATGTGGCGGAATGCTATGCGAATAAGGGGCCTACCATGAAGCGTATCCAGCCCAGGGCGCAGGGCCGTGCTTACAGGATCGAGAAGAGAACAAGCCATATCACTGTTGTGCTGGACGAGAGGAAGTAAGGAAAGGAGCGGACGAATAAATGGGACAGAAAGTTAATCCTCATGGCTTAAGAGTCGGAGTTATTAAAGAATGGGATTCCAGATGGTACGCTGAGTCTGATTTTTCAGATTATCTTGTGGAAGATTACAACATCAGAAAGTACCTGAAGAAGAAATTATACAGCGCGGGTGTCTCCAAGATTGAAATCGAGAGGGCATCTGACCGCATCAGAGTCATCATCCATACCGCAAAGCCCGGTGTCATCATCGGTAAGGGCGGTGCTGAAATCGAAATCACAAAGACTGAGCTTTCCAAGATGACCGACAAGAAAGTCCTGATCGACATCAAGGAGATCAAGAGGCCCGACAAGGATGCCCAGCTGGTGGCCGAGAACATCGCGCAGCAGCTGGAGAACCGCGTGTCTTTCAGACGTGCCATGAAATCCTGCATGGGCAGGACCATGAAATCCGGCGCTCTGGGCATCAAGGCGGCATGTGCCGGACGTCTGGGCGGCGCGGATATCGCCCGTACCGAGTTCTACAGCGAGGGCACGATTCCCCTTCAGACCCTGAGGGCGGACATCGACTATGGCTTCGCGGAGGCAGATACCACCTACGGCAAGGTTGGAGTCAAGGTTTGGATCTATAAAGGCGAGATACTTCCCACAAAAGGAAATCAGACGGAAGGGAGTGATAAATAATGTTAATGCCTAAAAGAGTAAAGCATCGTAAACAGTTCCGCGGCAGCCTGGCAGGCAAGGCATCCAGGGGCAATACCATCACTCACGGAGAGTATGGCTTAGTGGCTACAGAGCCCTGCTGGATCAAGTCCAATCAGATTGAGGCAGCCCGTATCGCCCTTACCCGTTACACAAAGCGTACCGGACAAGTGTGGATTAAGATTTTCCCTGACAAGCCCGTGACAGCGAAGCCCGCTGAGACCCGTATGGGTTCCGGTAAAGGTTCTGTAGAGTATTGGGTAGCAGTCGTAAAGCCCGGCCGTGTGATGTTTGAGATTGCCGGTGTTCCCGAGGATCAGGCAAAGGAAGCGCTGCGTCTGGCAATGCATAAGCTTCCCTGCAAATGTAAAATCATTGCAAAGGCAGATTCGGAAGGCGGTGTAGAATAATGAAATCTAGTAAGTTTGTAGAAGAATTAAAGAACAAGTCCGTGGAAGAGTTGAATAAGGATCTTGTTGCTGCAAAGAAAGAGCTTTTCAATTTGAGATTCCAGAACGCAACCAATCAGCTGGACAATACTGCAAGAATCAAGGAAGTCAGGAAGAATATTGCACGTATTAACACAGTCATAACCGAGAAGTCAAGAGCGTAATTGTCCCAGGGCAATGAAAGGAGATCAATCGTGGAAAGAAATTTGAGAAAAGTGCGTACTGGCAAAGTTACCAGTAACAAGATGGATAAGACAGTAGTCGTAGCTATCGAAGAGCATGTAAAGCATCCCCGTTATAAGAAAATCATAAAGAGGACCTACAAGCTGAAAGCCCATGACGAGAAGAACGAATGCAATATCGGAGATACCGTCAAGGTCATGGAGACAAGGCCCCTGTCCAAGGACAAGAGATGGAGACTTGTCGAAATCATAGAGAAAGCCAAATAAATTTGGCCGGTTCATGTGAAATTTGGCCGTAGTACGGCAAAGGAGGAAAATCATGATTCAGCAGGAGACAAGATTGAAAGTCGCTGATAATACCGGTGCAAAGGAACTTTTGTGCATCCGCGTCATGGGCGGCTCTACGAGAAGATATGCGCATGTTGGCGATATAATCGTTGCGACTGTAAAAGATGCAACACCAGGCGGCGTTGTGAAGAAAGGTGACGTGGTCAAGGCAGTGGTGGTCCGCACTGTGAAAGAGGTGCGCCGCAAGGATGGTTCCTACATCAGATTTGATGAGAACGCAGCTGTAATCATCAAGGAAGACAAGACACCCAGAGGAACCCGTATTTTTGGGCCGGTAGCGAGAGAGCTTCGTGAAAAACAGTTCATGAGAATCGTATCTCTGGCTCCGGAAGTGTTATAAGGAGGTGCCCACACATGGCTATGTTGAAGATTAAGAAAGGCGACACCGTTAAGGTGATTGCCGGCAAAGATTGCAATGCAGAGGGAAAAGTAGTTTCCATAGATGCGAAGAAGCACAGGGTCATAGTAGAAGGCGTGAACATGATCACAAAGCATGCGAAGCCCTCAGCCGCGAACCCCAACGGCGGCATCGTTCAGAGGGAAGCCCCTATTGACATCTCCAACGTAATGCTTGTCTATAAGGGACAGCCTACAAGAGTCGGCTTCAAGATGGAAGGAGACAAAAAGGTTCGTTTCGCTAAGAAGACAGGCGAAGTGATTGATTAATCCAACTGTGTGTCACACAGTTTGGGAAGGAGGAGCGTAAAAGTGGCAAGATATAAGGAGACGTACTACGAGACGGTCGTAGACGCAATGACGAAGAAATTTGGATATAAGAATGTGATGGAAGTTCCCAAGCTCGAGAAAATCGTCATCAATATGGGTGTCGGCGAAGCAAAGGAAAATCCGAAAGTTCTTGAGAATGCCGTGTCTGACATGGAAATCATCACCGGCCAGAAGGCAGTCCTCACCAAGGCGAAGAAGTCTATCGCGAATTTCAAGATTCGTGAGGGGATGAACATCGGCTGCAAGACCACTCTGCGCGGCGAGAAGATGTATGAGTTTCTCGATCGTCTGGTGAATCTGGCGCTGCCCCGTGTACGTGACTTCAGAGGCGTCAATCCCAACGCGTTCGACGGCAGAGGGAACTATGCCCTTGGCATCAAGGAGCAGTTCATCTTTCCTGAAATCGAGTATGACAAGATTGACAAGACCAGAGGCATGGACGTCATCATCGTGACCACCGCGAAGACCGATGAAGAAGCGCGCGAGCTGCTGACACTGTTCAATATGCCTTTCGCAAAACAATAAGGAGGTAGATTTTTCATGGCTAAGACATCGATGAAGATTAAACAGCAGCGCAAGCCTAAGTTCTCCACACAGGCTTACACACGCTGCAGGATTTGTGGCCGTCCCCACGCTTACTTAAGAAAGTATGGCATTTGCAGAGTCTGCTTCCGCGAATTGGCATACAAGGGGCAGATTCCCGGCGTCAAAAAGGCGAGCTGGTAAAGTCAGTGCAAGTAGGCAGGCAGGTTGCTCGCCTGCAAGCTGGTAAGAAGGAGGAAAATATAATGACAATGAGCGATCCTATTGCAGATATGCTTACAAGAATCCGTAATGCAAATGCTGCCAAGCATGATACAGTGGATATCCCTGCTTCCAAGATGAAGCTGGCAATTGCCCAGATTCTTTTTGACGAGGGCTATATCACAAAATACGATGTTATCGATGACGGCAACTTCAAGGCTATCCATATCACCCTGAAGTATGGCGCTGACAAGCAGGAGAAGATCATCTCCGGCATCAAGAGGATTTCCAAGCCGGGCCTGCGCGTGTACGCGGGCAAGGACGAGCTGCCCAGGGTACTGGGAGGTTTAGGCATTGCCATCATTTCCACCAACCAGGGCGTCATCACGGACAAGAAAGCCCGTGAACTTCAGGTAGGGGGAGAAGTGCTTGCCTTTGTTTGGTAAAAGTGTGAGAGGATTTTCTAAGACAATAAAATTTATGATTCAAAAATATAGGAGGTACGGGCATGTCACGTATAGGTAGAATGCCAATCGCGGTTCCTGCAGGCGTAACTGTGGAAATTGCAGAAAATAACAAGGTGACCGTAAAGGGTCCCAAGGGTACTCTGGAGAGAGTTTTACCCGCTGAGATGGAAATCAAGATGGAAGGTGCGGAGATTCATGTAAGCAGGCCTAATGATTTGAAGAAGATGAAATCCCTTCACGGCCTGACCAGAACTCTCATCAATAATATGGTGCTAGGCGTCACTGTAGGGTACGAGAAGAAACTCGAGGTGAACGGCGTAGGATACAGGGCCGCAAAGGCCGGCAAGAAGCTGACCTTGAACCTTGGATACTCCCATCCTGTGGAGATGGAAGACCCTGAGGGCATCGAGTCCGTGGTAGAGGGACAGAATGTAATTATCATCAAGGGTATCGATAAAGAGAAAGTTGGCCAGTTTGCAGCTGAAATCAGAGACAAGAGAAGGCCTGAGCCTTACAAGGGCAAGGGTATCAAGTATGCCGATGAGGTCATCAGACGTAAAGTTGGTAAGACTGGTAAGAAATAATAGATAAGGAGAGTATGAAGATGGTTAACAAGAAGTCAAGAAAAGAAGTACGTGTGAAAAAGCACATGAGAATTCGTAACCGCTTCAGTGGCACTGCCGAAAGGCCCCGTCTGGCAGTCTTCAGAAGCAATAATCATATGTATGCTCAAATTATCGATGATACAGTTGGGAATACATTAGTATCCGCTTCCACCCTTGAGAAGGATATCAAGGCGGAACTTACGAAGACCAATGACGTCGCTGCGGCAAAATATATTGGTACCGTCATTGCCAAAAGGGCAGTGGAAAAAGGCATCACGACAGTTGTCTTTGACAGAGGCGGTTATATATATCATGGTAAAGTTGCAGCATTAGCTGACGCAGCCAGAGAAGCTGGCTTGGAATTCTAGGAAAGGAAGAGGAATACACCATGAAACACACAATCATAGATGCAAGCCAGTTCGAATTGAACGATAAGGTTGTAGCCATCAAGCGTGTTGCCAAGACCGTAAAGGGCGGACGCAACATGCGCTTTACAGCGCTGGTAGTTGTAGGCGATGGCAATGGCCACGTAGGCGCAGGACTTGGCAAGGCCGTAGAAATTCCTGAAGCCATCCGCAAGGGAAAGGAAGACGCTATGAAGCATCTCGTCCAGGTGGCGCTGGATGAGAACAATTCCATCAGCCATGATTTCATAGGCAAGTATGGCTCGGCGAATGTTCTGCTCAAGAAGGCTCCCGATGGTACCGGTATCATCGCAGGCGGTCCCGCACGTGTGGTGTGCGAGCTCGCAGGCATTAAGAATATCCGTACCAAGTCCCTTGGCTCCAACAACAAGCAGAATGTAGTCCTTGCAACGATTACCGGCTTAAGCCAGCTGAAATCCCCTGAGGAAGTGGCGAAGAGCCGTGGCAAATCCGTTGAAGAAGTATTGGCATAAGCTTTTTTCATGCCGATACAGTAGAAAGGAGAGCAACAATGGCAGATACAGATAAGAAATTGAAAATCACTTTGGTAAGGTCCACCATCGGCGCCGTTGCGAAGAACAAGGCAATCGTTGAATCTATGGGACTCCGCAAGATTGGCAAGTCTATCATCCTTCCTGACAATGCCGCTACGAGAGGACAGATTCGCCGGGTAGGCCATTTGCTGAAAGTAGAAGAAGTATAGTCGAGAAGGAGGTGTTCGAGATGGAATTATCCAATTTAAGACCCGCGAAAGGATCCAAGCATAATGATTTCAGGAGAGGCCGCGGACATGGTTCGGGAAACGGCAAGACTGCCGGCAAGGGACATAAGGGCCAGAAAGCCCGTTCCGGAGCTCCCAGGATTGGTTTCGAGGGCGGCCAGATGCCTTTGTACAGACGAATCCCCAAGAGAGGCTTCACCAATATAAATTCAAAGGATATCGTTGCTATTAAGTTGGGCGACTTAGAGCGTTTTGAAGACGGTTCCACCGTGGATGTGAATACACTCATTGAAGCCGGTATCATCAAGAAGCGCAGGGACGGCGTAAAGGTTCTCGGGAACGGAAAATTTACCAAAAAGCTCAATGTCAAGGTAGACGCGTACAGTGCATCCGCAAAAGAAAAGATTGAGGCGCTTGGTGGAACAGCAGAGGTGATGTAATGCTTACGACGCTGAAGAACGCATTCAAAATTAAAGAGCTTAGAGAGAAAATCCTTTTCACTTTCGCCATGTTAGTTGTGATCCGTATCGGATCACAACTGCCTGTGCCGGGGGTGAACGGAGAGTACTTCAGGAACTGGTTCGCTGCACAGTCCGGCGGAGCTTTCAGCTTCTTTGATGCGATTACGGGCGGCTCGTTCATCAACATGTCGATTTTGGCTTTGAACATCTCTCCGTATATCACATCATCCATCATCATGCAGCTGCTTACCATTGCTATCCCCAAACTGGAAGAGATGCAGCGGGACGGCGAGGATGGAAGAAAGAAGATTGCTGCCATTACGAGATATGTGACGGTAGGTCTGGCTTTGGTTCAGTCCACGGCCATGGCCATCGGTTTTGGCAGACAGGGGTACCTGATTCAGTATAATGCCTTAAACGTGATTTGTGCGATTGCGACTCTGACCGCAGGTAGTGCGTTCCTTATGTGGGTTGGTGAGAGAATCACCGAGAATGGTATCGGAAATGGTATTTCCATCGTTCTGGTAATCAATATTATTTCCAGACTGCCCGAGGATCTGGGCAATCTGTTCCAGCAGTTCGTATTCGGCAAGGCTCCGGCAACGGCAGTGCTTGCGGTTGTGATCATATTCGCAGTCATCATCGCCATGGTGGTGATGGTTATCATACTGAATGATGGTGTCCGGCGGATACCCGTGCAGTATGCGAACAAGGTGCAGGGCAGGAAGATGGTGGGAGGTCAGACTTCCAATATTCCGCTTAAGGTGAACACAGCCGGTGTCATTCCGGTCATCTTCGCACAGTCGCTGATATCTCTTCCCGGCTATATCTCCTCTTTTGCGGGCTATTCCGGCACAGGCGTCTGGAGTGAAATATTGCGGTACCTCAATGCCGGCAACTGGTGCAATCCAAGCCAGATTCAGTATTCTGTCGGGTTATTGCTGTATATCGCAATGATTATATTCTTTGCGTATTTTTATACCTCCATTACTTTCAATCCTTTGATGATTGCCGATAATATGAAGAAACAGAGCGGTTTCATTCCCGGCATCAGGCCCGGAAAGCCTACCAGCGACTATTTGAACAAGGTACTGAATTATATCGTGTTCATCGGCGCGATTGGCCTTACGATTATCGCAGTGCTGCCATATGTTTTCAGCGGCGTGTTCAAGGCTTCCGTGTCCTTTGGCGGCACCAGCCTTATCATTATCGTCAGTGTCATCTTAGAGACTATGAAGCAGGTGGAGTCTCAGATGCTCGTCCGCAATTACAAGGGCTTCCTGGAGAAATAAGAGGCCTGCCATGCAAGGAAAGGGATTGCCGGCGTGGAGCAAGAAGCTTACAGGAGGGGCTTTCCCGGAATGAGGGGAAGCTCCTTTTATAGAATGTTGTGCCGCAGATTGTCTGCGGGGCTTAAGAAAGCCATAGACGGAGGTTTATAATGAAGATTATCATGTTGGGAGCGCCTGGAGCAGGCAAAGGGACGCAGGCGAAGATGATAGCGGAAAAGTACGGAATCCCTCATGTTTCCACAGGGGATATTTTCCGCGCGAATATCAAGAATGGTACGGAGCTTGGTAAGGAAGCGAAGCAGTATATGGATCAGGGCCTCCTGGTTCCCGATGAGCTCACCGTGAAGATTCTGCTGGACAGGGTAGCTCAGGAGGACTGTAGGAACGGTTATGTCCTTGACGGATTCCCCCGGACGATTCCTCAGGCCCAGGTGCTGGACGAGGCTCTGGAGAAGCTGGGAGAGAAAATCGATTATGCGGTGGATGTGGATGTGCCGGATGAGAATATCGTAAAGAGGATGTCCGGCAGACGGGCATGCTTAAAGTGCGGCGCCACATACCACATTGAGCATGTTCCTCCCAAGAAAGAGGGTATCTGCGACAGCTGCGGCTCCGAACTGGTACTGCGGGATGACGACAAGCCCGAGACCGTGCTGAACCGCCTGAAAGTATACCATGACCAGACCCAGCCTCTGATTGAGTACTATACCGGCAAGGGCGTTCTCCAGACCGTGGATGGGACCATGGATATGCAGGATGTGTTCCAGCGTATTGTAGAGATATTAGGATAGGAAATGAAAGTGTCATGGCGATTATAATTAAGACAGAAGAACAGATTAAGCTGATTCGGGAATCCTGCAGGCGGCTGGCCATAGTGCACAAGGAACTTGAGGAGATGATACGTCCTGGCATATCCACCAGGGAAATAGATATCATGGGGGACAGCCTGATTCGGAAGATGGGAGGGATACCGAACTTCCTCCATTATAATGGATATCCTGCCAGCATCTGTGTATCCGTAAACGACGAGGTGGTTCACGGTATTCCCAGCAAGCACCGTATCCTGCAGGAGGGAGACATCGTGAGCCTGGACGCGGGGATGATTTATAAAGGATATCATTCCGATGAGGCCAGGACCCACGGCGTAGGCCAGATCAGTCCGGAGGCCCGCAAGCTCATCGATGTGACCAGGGAAAGCTTTTTTGAGGGTATAAAAAAGGCAAAAGCCGGAAATCATCTGTTTGAAATTTCCAATGCCATCGCAGCCTGTGTGAAGCCTTACGGCTACGGCATCGTGCGGGATCTGGTGGGCCATGGCGTGGGAACGAAGCTCCATGAGGATCCCCAGATTCCCAATTTTGCCCAGATCAAGCGGGGCCCGAAGCTGCGGGTGGGGATGACGCTGGCGGTAGAGCCTATGATCAACATAGGCAGGGCGGATGTGGAATGGCTGGATGATGACTGGACTGTAGTCACGGAGGACGGTTCCCTGTCGGCCCACTATGAGAATACGATTTTGATAACGGACGGAGAGCCTGAGATTCTGACGAAGTGTTAGCGCATTGTTGCGGAAAGGCATGGAATTCATATGATAGGACAGTTTGTGACCTCAAAGGCCGGACATGACAAGGGGCGCTTATACGTAGTCGTGGCGCAGGAAAACGATTTCGTGTATCTCTGCGACGGAAAGGCGAAAGGCCCTGAAGGGCCGAAGAAGAAGCGGAGGAAGCATATACAGCCAATCAGCGCGTGGGTGGATGAGAGTCTGCTTGAGAAGCTGAAAAGCGGCAAAAAGGTATATGCGGAGGAAATCAAATACGCGCTGAAGCAGTATTGCCATACATGTATGGGCAATTAAGAAAATTGGAGGAGATATATGTCTAAAAGTGATGTAATCGAAATCGAGGGTACTGTGGTAGAGAAGCTTCCGAACACCATGTTCCAGGTAGAACTGGAAAATGGACACCGCGTGCTTGCGCACATCAGCGGCAAGCTGCGTCAGAACTTCATCCGCATCCTTCCCGGGGACAGGGTGACTCTGGAACTGTCGCCTTACGATCTGACCAAGGGACGCATCATCTGGAGAGATAAGTAAATGGGAATCTGCGGGAAATTTGATTGAAATAATCATAAAAAATGGTTGCAAACAAGTTTCCCGCATGTTATAATACAAAATGGTCTTTTTTGAAAGGAGGGTTTAACGTGAAGGTTAGATCATCAGTAAAACCAATGTGCGAAAAGTGCAAGATCATCAAGAGAAAAGGACGCATCAGAGTAATCTGCGAGAATCCGAAACACAAGCAGAGACAGGGATAATCACCGCATGAGTGTTGCTCCCTGAGCGGAGCGCGTCATGTCAAGTGAGTTCTTGTCCTGTTTTTATGCGCGGCTGAACCAATGTGCAGATGCTTTGTACTGCGTGTTGATTGACATAGAACTGGGATAGGGCTTACAGGAGATTACTTCTTGATACCAAGGCGAAAAGATTTTCTAAAATTGTAAAGGACACAATTTAAGAAAATCTAAGTTTCGCCTACAAGAAATGCACAAGTGCAGTGCATTTCTTGCGGGTTGGAGCAAGCTGTCTTGGAAAGATCGGATAGATCAGAGAAATGAGTGTCCGGTTGGGTGGAAGCCCCAATCAATTAGTAACAGAAAATGGAGGAAATTTAAATGGCTCGTATCGCAGGTGTAGACTTACCCAGAGAGAAACGTATTGAAATCGGACTGACCTATGTCTATGGAATCGGCAGGACTACCTCTAACAAGATTCTGAAAGAGGCAGGCGTGAATCCCGATACCAGAGTCAGGGATATCACCGATGACGAGGTGAAGAGGATTTCAGAGGCTATCGAGAAGCTGAACGTGACGGTGGAAGGCGATTTGAGACGTGAAATCGCCCTGAACATCAAGCGTCTGCAGGAGATTGGCTGCTATCGCGGGATCCGTCATCGTAAGGGCCTGCCTGTTCGCGGTCAGAATACCAAGAACAACGCCAGGACCCGCAAGGGACCGAAGAGAACCGTTGCCAATAAGAAAAAGTAAAAAAACGTAACTGTAGAAAGATGAGAAAGTAGGTTAGTTTAAAATGGCGAAACAAGTTGCAAAAAAAGTGACAAAAAAGCGCGTTAAGAAAAACGTTGAACGTGGACAGGCACATATCCAGTCTTCTTTTAACAACACGATTGTTACGTTGACGGATACACAGGGAAATGCCTTAAGCTGGGCAAGTGCCGGTGGCCTGGGATTTAGAGGTTCAAGGAAATCTACTCCGTATGCTGCACAGATGGCGGCAGAGACAGCTACGAAAGCAGCTCTGGTACATGGACTGAAATCTGTCGATGTATTCGTAAAGGGTCCTGGATCAGGACGTGAGGCTGCTATCAGGGCGCTTTCCGCATGTGGTCTGGAAGTAGTGAGCATCCGTGACGTGACTCCTGTTCCCCACAATGGATGCAGACCTCCTAAGCGCCGTCGTGTATAAGTGCGAGAAGAAGTTCTAGGCGGCCAAAGGACGCCCGCCAAGAACTTCTAGGATTGCTTGCGAACAAGTTCGCTTTGCAATCGCATCTCGCACAGAAGAATGCCCGAAGTGCACGGGCATTCTTCCAGACTAAAGCAGACGAATTATATAATTAAGTTGGAAGAAGGTGCCTCCCCGGCACTGTAAACAAACAGGAAAGTTGAGGAAAACAGAATATGGCAGTAAATCGTGTACCCGTATTGAAGAGATGCAGAACTCTGGGCCTGGAGCCTTCTTATCTGGGATATGACAAGAAGTCCAAGAGGCAGAACGTGAGAGCGGGCAAGAAAGTAAGCGAGTATGGCTTACAGCTTCGCGAGAAGCAGAAAGCGAAATTCATCTACGGCGTTCTGGAGAAGCCTTTCCGTAACTATTACGAGAAGGCTGACAGAATGAAAGGGATGACCGGTGAGAATCTGATGATTCTGCTGGAGAGAAGACTGGACAACATCGTGTTCAGGATGGGATTTGCCAGGACAAGGAGAGAGGCAAGACAGGTCGTTGGCCACAAGCACATCCTTGTGAACGGCAAGAAAGTAAATATTCCTTCTTATCTGATTAAAGCCGGAGATGTGATTGAAATAACCGAAAAGGCAAAATCCATGCAGCGGTATAAAGAGATCGTCGAAGTGACCGGCGGCAGACTGGTACCGGAATGGATGGAAGTCGATATGGAAAACCTGAAAGGAACAATCAAGAATCTTCCTACCAGGGAGATGATTGATGCACCTGTGGACGAAATGCTTATTGTCGAGTTGTACTCTAAGTAAGCCCTGCTGGCCTCTGAGGTCATATTCCACCGAACAAGAGGAGGAATATGGCTTCGGAGTGCTTGTGTATTCATAAACAAAAAAAGGAGGGTATTCGAGTGTTTGAGTTTGAGAGACCCAATATTGAGGTTGCTGAGATTTCAGAAGACAAGAAGTATGGCAGATTCACAGTAGAGCCCCTGGAAAGAGGCTACGGCATCACCCTTGGCAATTCTTTGCGGAGAATCATGCTTTCCTCTCTGCCCGGCGCTGCGGTAAGCCAGATCAAGATTGAAAGCGTGCTGCATGAATTCAGCGGTGTGCCCGGCGTCAAGGAAGATGTGACAGAGATTATCATGAACATCAAGAGCCTCGCTATTAAGAACAGCAGCGAGACCAATGAAGCCAAGACTGCGTACATTGAATATGAGGGTGAAGGCATCGTACACGCTTCTGATATTCAGACAGACCAGGATATCGAGATTCTGAACCCGGATCTGGTAATCGCCACGCTCAGTGGTAAGGATGCCAAGCTGTATATTGAGCTGACCATCACCAAGGGCCGCGGTTACGTGAGCGCTGATAAGAACAAACACGAGGATTTACCGATTGGCGTGATTGCAATCGATTCTATATACACGCCTGTTGAGAGAGTAAATGTTTCGGTAGAGAATACCCGCGTGGGTCAGATTACCGATTATGATAAGCTGACACTGGATGTGTTTACGAATGGGACGCTGGCTCCCGACGAGGCTGTCAGCCTTGCGGCAAAGGTGCTGAGCGAGCATCTGAGCCTTTTCATCGATTTGTCTGAGAACGCCAAGACTGCTGAGGTCATGGTGGAGAAAGAGGACGATGAGAGGGAGAAAGTGCTGGAGATGAGCATCGATGAACTGGAGCTTTCTGTCCGTTCCTACAACTGTCTGAAGAGGGCAGGCATCAATACAGTGGAAGAATTGTGCAACAAGACTTCAGAGGATATGATGAAGGTTCGCAATCTGGGCCGGAAGTCACTGGAAGAGGTGCTGGCAAAGCTGAAAGAGCTCGGCCTGCAGCTGAACCCCAGCGAAGAATAGCATGAGGAGAAGTTCCAGGCTCGCATGAGCGAATGAATTTGCTCGCAAGCCAGTCTCGTGCGAAAGAATGCCAAGCAGAGGCATTCTTCCAAGTGCCGTGTATTTTGGCACTTTGCCTGCACCAGTTGTAAGAAAGATAATCTGCGGGTGGTAAATCCGAAGGGTTCATCTGCGGTTCATCTCTAAATGGAAATAAGGGTGCTGCAAGAGCAGCTGCACAAAGCGCCGCAAGAGCGGCTGCACAAAGCGCCGCAAGAGCGGCTGCGCTTGGCCAGTAAGACCAAAAGGCATGGCCGGGCGTACCATGAAAGGAGAAAGGAAAACAATTATGGCAAAGTACAGGAAATTAGGCAGGACATCACCCCAGAGGAAAGCGCTTCTGAGAAATCAGGTAACCGCTCTTCTGTATCATGGAAAGATCGTCACCACTGAGGCGAGAGCCAAGGAAGTGAAGAAGATTGCGGAAGGTCTGATCGCGATGGCTGTCAGGGAGAGAGACAACTTTGAGACTGTTACCGTGTCCGCAAAGGTGCCGGTAAAGGATAAGGACGGCAAGCGTGTGAAAGAGGTAATCGACGGCAAGCGCGTCACGAAATTCGAGACCGTGGAGAAGGAAATCAAGAAAGACCTGCCCTCCAGGCTGCATGCAAGACGCCAGATACTTAGAGTGCTGTATCCTGTGGTATATGTTCCCACAGAGGCTGCCGGCCGCAAGAGAAATACCAAAGAAATTGATTTGGCCGCAAAGCTGTTTGACGAGTACGGACCGAAGTACGCTGGCCGCAACGGCGGTTACACCAGAATCATCAAGAAGGGTCTCCGCAAGGGTGACGCAGCTATGGAAGTCATTCTGGAACTTGTGTAAATGTAAAGAGAAAATGGACAGGGAGCCAATGGGAAGTCATTGGTTCCCTTTTTACAAGGACAGATTTTGTGAAAGGCAGAAAGAATGAGATTGTTCCAGTATGACAAGGATGACGTGAAGAAGACTTTTGCCATGGCATGGCCCGCGATTTTGGAGTCGTTTTTTGCCGCGTTCGCAGGCCTTGTGGATTCCCTGATGGTCAGTTCCATGGGCTCCTACGCGGTGGCGGCGGTAGGCCTGACTACGCAGCCCAAATTCGTAGGTCTGTCCCTGTTCATAGCCGCGAATGTGTCCATATCTGCGCTGGTAGCCAGGCGGAAGGGTCAGGGAAAGCGGGAGGAGGCAAACCAGATTTTTGCCACATTTCTTGTATTCATTGTGGCCATGGCCATTGCTGTAAGTGTTCTGATGGTGGCGCTGGCTGACCCTATCATACGTCTGTGCGGTTCTGAAGAAGTCACCCATGACAGCGCGGTACTGTATTTCAGGATTATCATGGGCGGCATGATCTTCAACTGTATCCAGATGGGCATCAACTCCGCCCAGCGGGGCGCTGGCAATACCCGCATCACCATGCGCACGAACCTGGTGTCCAATACCGTGAATATCGTGTTCAATTATCTGCTGATTCAGGGACATTTCGGTTTTCCTGCCCTGGGGATAAGGGGCGCGGCTCTGGCCACGGTGCTGGGGACTGTGGTGTCCAGTGTCATGAGTGTCCTTTCCGTGTGGAAGACAGATAATTTCGTGAGCATTCCCTATATCCTCAAGGAGCGGATAAAGCCGGCCGGAGAAGCTCTGAAGAATATCATCAAGGTGGGCTACAGTGTCTTCGCGGAGCAGATTCTGATGCGCATCGGATTTATGCTGACGGCTATCATGGCGGCGAAGCAAGGAACCGCGGCCATGGCGGCTCATCAGGTGGGAATGAATATCATGGGCTTGTCTTTCTCTTTCGGAGACGGTCTGCAGGCCACTGCGGTGGCGCTGATCGGGTTCAGCCTGGGGGCGAAGCAGCCTGAGCGGGCCAAGCAGTACGGCAGGACATGCCGGATGATGGGCACGGTGATTTCCGTAGCGCTGGCGGTCATATATTTCTTTGGAGCCAGGGCTTTGATGGAGCTGTTCTTCGAGGAAGAAGAGATTGTTGCAATCGGCATCAGCATCATGCACATCATCATATTCGTGGTCGTCCTGCAGATTGCGCAGGTCATCTACATGGGATGCCTGCGGGGCGCAGGAGATACCCTGTACACAGCCGTTGCGTCTACCATCAGCGTCACCATCGTGAGGACTTTCGGCTCCTACTTCTTTGGATATGTGCTACATATGGGAATCACCGGCATCTGGATAGGGGTCATCGCGGATCAGCTGTCCCGTTTCATTTTCGGCAGCATCCGGTTCCGGCAGGGTAAATGGACGGAAATCAAGATATAGGAAATGCGGTTTACGGGGTTTTCTGGAAATGCTGGTAATCTTTCATATTGTTCCAGTTTCCGCCCCAGGTAAAGCCGTGTTGGGTGAAGAGCTTATAGCATAGATCGTTTTCATCGATTTTGTAGGGAAAGCCCGAATCCCTGTCGGCATAGGGGAGGGCGGAGGCAGGGGATACTTTTTCCCTGCCGTCCTCTGTATAGGTAACATAGGGATTGTACAGGGGATTGATGTCGATGGCCAGGCCGTAGGCGTGCCTGGAAAGGCGGTCTGTGTCATCCACCGTGCGGTAGTTGAAGCAGGAGGTGTTGTTGTCCTCCATGGAGGCGGTGTCGTCCCCCTCGTACTCATCGATTAAGAGCACTTTTTCCAGCCTGTATTCACTGCGGTAGAGCTCCTGGAAGATTTCCGCCAGATCGGCGGCTATCGACGCATTACAGACAAGTTCCCCCTCCGCAACCTCTCCGTCAAAGTCATAGTGGAGGATATGGAGATATCTAAGCTCGTCAAAGGTGATTTCCGGAGCGGAACCCTCTTTAACGGCGTCATCCTTATCTGTGCCGTCAGCAGCGGGATAAGAGATGCCGGTCATATAGCGGCGCAGGTTATCGGATATGGGCTCATAATAAAAGCCTTTCTCCAATGAGACGCGCTCTTCCAGCTGGCTGGTGCCGTTTAGTGAGGCGCCGATTAAAGAACCGGAGACAAAGGCGTCTTCCGGGCTGCCGGAGGAATCGGAAAGCATGGAACCGTCCGCCGATTCTGAAGAAGCCATGCCGTCTTTTGGAGGCAGAGTTGTCCCGGGGGAAGCCGCGCCGCTATGTGGCGCCGCGGGAGAGGGCGAGGGGAAGCCGTCATCGCTTTCCGGCATCGGTGAAGCGCTTGCTGGAACATGGCTGTTTTCAGGTTTTGGAGAAGCTTCCGCCGCGATGCCGTTCAGTTCGGCATATTCGCTCAGGCTCATGGAATCTCTGTTGAACAATTTGCCAAGGCTGGTTGCGATAATGACGATAGCCGCTAAAGCCACTACCATTTTAATGATTTTATCTCTATCCATAGAGGGAATTCCTTTCCGCATCTTTTTGCATAATAGAACTTTGGTAATAGAAATCCTGTGTCAGATTCTATTATAGAAACTTGATAATAGAATCCTCTCTTGGATTCTATTATAGAAACTTGATAATAGAATCCTCTCTTGGATTCTATTATAAGAATATCACAGGAAAAGATTTTTGTAAATCCAGCTGTGGCCGGAGGCACTGAAATATACTATATAACGCCAGAATCTGCCATACTGCCTTAGTTAATCGTATATAGCTGGCGCATGCAGTCAGGTTACTCGGAAATTTGAACTGTTAAGCAGTATATCTTGTAATAATCCATGGAATCTAATATAATGTGAGACAGGCGGGCCGTTTTCGGCCGCATGCCGTGGATGAAAGGAAGATAAGAAAGCATGGGAATCATTCGGACAAAGGATTTGGTATATGAATATGTCAGGCGGGATGAAGAGGGAAATGTAGAGGGCTTCACAACGGCTGTGGACAAGGTGAGCCTGGACGTTCAGGCAGGGGAATTCATTGCCATCCTGGGCCATAACGGCTCGGGGAAGTCTACGCTGGCCAAACATATCAACGCCATTTTGAATCCCACCGAGGGGACTGTCTGGGTGGACGGAATGGACACCTCCAAGGAGGAGCATGTCTGGGACATCCGCCAGAGAGCGGGGATGGTGTTCCAGAATCCGGATAACCAGATCATCGGGCAGGTAGTGGAGGAGGACGTGGGCTTCGGGCCGGAGAACATGGGCGTCCCTACCAGGGAGATTTGGGAACGTGTGGAGGAGAGCCTAAAGGCTGTGGGCATGTATGAGTATAGGAAGCATTCCCCCAACAAGCTTTCCGGCGGGCAGAAGCAACGCGTCTCCATAGCAGGAGTGCTGGCCATGCATCCCAAGTGCATCGTGCTGGACGAGCCCACCGCCATGCTGGATCCCAAGGGGCGAGGAGAAGTGGTCCGGGCAGTGCGGGCGCTGAATGATGTGGAGGGCATCACGGTGGTGCTGATTACCCATTATATGGAAGAAATCATCCATGCGGACAGAGTGTTCGTCATGGACAGCGGCAAAATCGCCATGGAGGGCACGCCCCGGGAGATTTTCTCCCAGGTGGAAAAGCTGCAGGAGCTGCGTCTGGATGTGCCTCAGGTGACGCTTCTGGCCCATGAACTGCAGAAAAAGGGCATCAGGCTGCCGGACGGCATCCTTACAGTGGAGGAACTGGCGGATGCCCTGGCCGCGGGCAATGAGATGCATTAGAACGCATATGAGGTATCGTTATGTCGATTATTCTGGATCATGTGAATTATATATACGGAGAGGACGGCCCTTTGGCGGTTAAGGCGCTGGACGATGTATGCCTTCAGATTCCGGACGGGCAGTTCGTGGGCATCATCGGGCATACAGGCTCAGGGAAGTCCACGCTGGTACAGCATATGAACGGCCTGTTGAGGGCTGCCTCGGGCCATATCTATTTTAACGGCGAGGACATTTATGACAAGGATTTCCAGATGAAGAAGCTGCGCAGCAAGGTGGGGCTGGTCTTCCAGTACCCGGAGCATCAGCTCTTTGAGATAGACGTGTTCAGTGATGTGTGCTTCGGGCCGAAGAATCTGGGACTGGACAGGAGAGAGGCAGAGCTTCGGGCTTTTGACGCGCTGCGCAAAGTGGGGATGCCTGCAGAACTGTATTACCAGTCGC
The DNA here is from genome assembly GCF_943193215.1 of Acetatifactor aquisgranensis. Taxonomy (NCBI): domain Bacteria; kingdom Bacillati; phylum Bacillota; class Clostridia; order Lachnospirales; family Lachnospiraceae; genus Acetatifactor; species Acetatifactor aquisgranensis. The sequence goes on from NZ_CALPDH010000005.1 coordinate 198,196, forward strand.
CCTTTGAACTTTCCGGGGGACAGAAGCGCCGGGCGGCCATAGCAGGAGTGCTGGCCATGTCGCCGGAGGTGCTGATACTGGACGAACCTACGGCGGGCTTGGATCCAAAGGGCAGGGACGAGATACTGCGCCAGATTAAGGAACTGCAGGTCAGGACAAATATGACTATCCTGCTGGTGTCCCACAGCATGGAGGATGTGGCGGAATATGTGGATCGGATCATTGTCATGAACAAGGGAAAGGTCATGTATGATGATGTGCCCAGAGAGGTATTCTCTCATTATAAAGAGCTGGAGAAGATAGGACTGGCAGCCCCCCAGGTCACATATATCCTCCATGCGCTGAAAGACAGGGGATTTGATGTGGATGTGAATGCTACGACTACCGGCGAGGCGGTTGAGACGGTGCTGGGGGCGCTGGGGCGTAAAGGAACATATATATGAAGCGGTTAAATTTTGCAAAAAAAGGATAAACGGCATGACTGGCTGTGCTATGCGGCCGGCAGAATGAAATGTTGTTTATATAGATACTGGCGAGGAGCGATATGCTGAGGGATATTACATTAGGACAATATTATCAGACGGAATCGGTGATACACAGACTTGACCCCAGGGTGAAGCTGGGCGGAACGCTGCTGTATATCATTTCCCTGTTCCTGTTCCGTAATTTTCTGGGATACGGAGCGGCGGCCGTTTTTCTGGCAGCGGTCATTGGGCTTTCCCATGTGCCTTTTAAGTTTATCGTAAAAGGCATGAAAGCGATAGTGTTCCTGCTGCTGATTACGGTAGTCTTCAATCTCTTTCTGACTCCGGGCACGGAACTGGTCTCGGTCTGGAAACTGACGATTACGGTGGAGGGACTGCGGACAGCCGTCACCATGGCTGTGCGGCTCACGATGCTGATCATCGGCTCATCCCTTATGACTTTGACCACCACGCCCAACAATCTGACGGACGGCATGGAGCGGATGATGCGGCCGCTTAAAGTGTTCAAGGTGCCGGTGCACGAGGTGGCCATGATTATGTCCATCGCGCTGCGCTTTATCCCCATCCTGCTGGAGGAGACGGACAAGATTATGAAAGCCCAGATTGCCAGGGGAGCGGATTTCGAGACAGGGAATATCGTGAAAAGGGCCAAAGCCCTGGTGCCGCTGCTGGTGCCTCTGTTCATCTCCGCGTTCCGCAGGGCGAACGACCTGGCCATGGCCATGGAAGCCAGATGCTACCGGGGCGGAGAGGGCAGGACGAAGATGAAGCCGCTTGTCTATGAAAAGAGGGACAGGCTGGGCTATCTGTGCATCTTTGTCTATCTGGCGGTGGGCATCACGGTGGGCAGGCTGCGGTTCTGACAGATTGGGGCATGTCCTGCGGTATCGGAGTATGCAGGCCGGCGGAAAGACTGCGGCTGATGGGTGCCGTTCCCGGCACTTATGCTGCAGGCGGCATGCCCGGAAGCGTGCCTGAAGATACGTATGGAGAAAGAAGGGATAAGGGATGGATAAAAAGCGCGTCCGCATGATAGTGGCCTACGACGGCACGAATTATCATGGCTGGCAGGTTCAGGACAACGGTATCACCATCGAATCGGAGCTGAACAGATGCCTTACGGAACTTTTGAAAGAACCTATACAGGTCTCCGGCGCAAGCCGCACGGATTCCGGCGTCCATGCCATGGGCAATGTGGCCATATTTGACACTGTGTCCAGGATGCCGGCCGGGAAGTTTGCCTATGCGCTGAACCAAAGACTGCCGGAGGACATCCGCATACAGAAGTCCGAGGAGGTGCCCGGGGACTGGCACCCCAGATACTGCGAGAGCCGCAAGACTTACGAATACCGGATCTACAGGGCGGAATTTCCCATGCCGGTGAAAAGGCTGTATTCTTATTTCAATTATCATCCGCTGGATGTGGGGCGGATGCGGGAGGCGGCCGCTTACCTGGAGGGGGAGCATGATTTCAAAAGCTTCTGCCAGGCCGGGGCCCAGGTGCAGAGCACGGTGCGGACCCTCTATGTGCTGTGGGTGGAGGAGCAGGGCCCGGACATCGTCATCAGGGTGTGCGGGAATGGCTTTCTGTATAATATGGTGCGGATCATCGCAGGGACTCTGCTGGAGGTAGGCCAGGGAAAGCGGGAGCCGGAGTCCATGCAGGAGATTCTGGAGGCAAAAGACCGGGCCGCCGCCGGCCCTACCGCGCCGGCCCACGGGCTGACGCTGATACGCTATGAATTTCTATAGAAATCCTTAAATTTTTTGGATTTTTTGGGAAAATAATGATTGACATGAGATGTCGATTATAGTACAATATCCAAGTGTGACAGCGATTCAAAATGCCGAGCCAAAGCCCCGGCGAAGCATTTGATAATAGAAAAACCGTCCCGGCGAAGCGTGGAATGCAGCCCGGACATCTGCAGGATGCGGCGGACACGGGATACCGACTCAAGGAAAACGCAATACGGAGGGAACGCAATGAAAACTTTTATGGCTACTGAAGCTACAATCGATAGAAAATGGTATGTAGTAGATGCTGCTGGTATGACTTTGGGACGCCTTGCCTCAGAGGTTGCCAAGGTTTTAAGAGGAAAGAACAAGCCGATCTTCACCCCTCATATGGATACAGGTGACTATGTCATCATCGTCAATGCGGAGAAGATTAAGGTGACCGGCAAGAAGCTTGACCAGAAGATTTATTATCATCATTCCGATTATGTAGGCGGCCTGAAGCAGACCACCCTGAGGGATAAGCTGGCTAAGAAGCCGGAGCAGGTTGTGGAGCTGGCAGTTAAGGGCATGCTTCCGAAAGGACCTTTAGGAAGGCAGATGTACAGAAAGCTGTTCGTATACGCCGGGCCTGAGCACAAGCATGCGGCTCAGAAGCCTGAGATACTGACATTCTAAGGGATAGGAGGATAAGATAAATCATGGCTAAGACGGAAAAGTATTACGGCACAGGCAGAAGAAAGAAATCCATCGCAAGAGTGTATTTGACACCCGGCAAAGGCGATGTTATCATCAATAAGAGGAACATGGATGATTATTTCGGGATGGAGACACTGAAAGTCATCGTCCGTCAGCCTTTCGTGGCTACCGGCACCAATGAGAAGTTCGACGTGCTGGTGAACGTGAGCGGCGGCGGATACACAGGACAGGCAGGCGCTATCAGACATGGCATCGCAAGAGCGCTGCTTCAGGTGGACGCTGAGTACAGGCCGGTCCTGAAGAAAGAAGGCTTCCTCACGAGAGACCCTCGTATGAAGGAAAGAAAGAAGTACGGCCTGAAAGCTGCGAGACGTGCTCCTCAGTTCTCCAAGAGATAAGAGCATTTCCCTTAGAGAGAGGAAGATAATTTTACGGATTCAAAAATATGGACTCCGCAGGAAAACCTGCGGAGTTTTTGATTAACATATCAGGATATTCGGGTTATAATATTTGAAGATAAATTTGATATTTTGAGGTGCAGATATGTTTGATAAAAAGAAGAAATATATGCGAAAAAGAAAATACAGCACAGTCCTGCTTTCTGCCTTTCTAACGGCAGGGCTGATATGCGGATGCGGGGAAGACGCGTCTATAGGGGAGATGAAAGAGGGGACTTCCCAGAGCGGCACATCACAGGCTGCAGAGGAGGCGGAAAGTCCGGCTGCCGTCAGCTTTTCCGGACAGGATATGGAGGGGAATATCGTCACTTCAGATATCTTCGGCCAGTCCAGGCTTACTATGGTCAATGTGTGGGCTACCTACTGCAATCCCTGTCTGAGCGAGATGCCGGATCTGGGCGAGCTGGCCGGTGAATATGACGCGGGCGACTTCCAGCTGATTGGAATCATCAGCGATGTGGAGGAGGGCGCCGATGAAGAGATTATGGAGAACGCAAGGACTTTGATTGAGCAGACGGGGGCGGACTATCCTCATCTGCTGCTGAACAGATTTCTGTACTATTCAATGCTGAAAGACGTGACAGGGGTGCCTACCACTTTCTTTTTCGACCAGGAGGGCAATCTGCTGGAAGCGGTGCAGGGGGCGAAAAGCAAGGATGTGTGGAAGGAGAAGATAGATGGATTTCTGGAAGACATGTAGGAACCGGAATGGCCGCAGGGGGGCAAAAGACCAGTGGAAATGCACAGACCGCGCATGGATCCCGGGGCTGCTGGCCGGAGCGCTGTTCCTCTGGGCAGGCGCCGCCAGGGGAGAACTTGCCGATATCTGGCGAAAAGCGGTGATGATTTGTATGGAATGTATAGGGATAGGGTAGGATGATGAAGAGACTGAGAACGGCTGTCCAAATTATTTTTACCGTTTTTACGAATGGATATGCATACGGCTTTCTGCGTGGAAAAATCTATCAGGGGAATCTGAAGTATGCCTGTGTGCCGGGATTGAACTGCTATTCCTGTCCGGGGGCGCTGGCTTCCTGTCCGCTGGGGGCCCTGCAGGCTCTGCTGAATCGGCAGGGCTTCCGGATTCCTTTTGGGGCTTTGGGCTTCTTTTTTATCTTCGGAAGCGTTTTCGGGCGTTTCATCTGCGGATGGCTCTGTCCCTTTGGGCTGGTGCAGGACCTTCTGCACAGGATTCCCGTATTCCGCAAAAGGAAGAGGCTGCCTTTCCATCATATTCTGAAGTACGGAAAATACCTTGTGCTGATTTGCCTTGTGGGCATCGGCTCCGTTTTTTTGTTCAGTGGATTTGCCAAGGTGCCGGCTTTCTGCAAGTTTTTATGTCCCTCCGGCACTTTGTTCGGAGCGCTGCCGCTGCTCGCCTCCAATAAGGGGCTGCAGGAGCAGATAGGGGGGCTGTTTTTCTGGAAACTGGGCCTCCTGGTTTTTCTCCTGCTGCTCTCCGTGAAGGTCTACCGCCCTTTTTGCCAGTATCTGTGCCCGCTGGGAGCCATCTATGGCTGGTTCAACCGGTTCAGCCTGGTGCAGGTGCGCTGGGAGGAAGAGCGCTGTACTTCCTGCATGGCATGCAAAAAAGCCTGCCCTGTGGACCTGGCTCCTCGTGAGATTTCGCGCTCCCCTGAATGCATCCGCTGCGGCAAGTGTGTGGCTGCCTGCCCGGAGAAATGTCTTGGTTTCCGTTCCTTTACAAATTCTCCCAAAGCTGATATAATAAAAGAGAAACTGAAAAGCGATAAACAAAAAGCGGGGAACTGAAAATGGATGTAAAAGAACAGATTGCGAAAGCAGTAGACAAAATCACCAAAGACAAGCAGCTTCAGGAACAGTTCCGGAAAGATCCGGTAAAGGCGCTGGAGAGCGTCCCGGGCATCGATTTGCCGGATGATGTCATAGAACAGGTGGTGAAAGACGTAAAGGCAAAGCTGACCGCTGACAAGCTTTCGGATTCAGCGGATGCTCTGAAGGGCCTTTTCAAGAAATAAAATCATAAAAAGACAGTAAAAGCTGTGCGGAAGAAAGCGGCGTCATATGCGCGGTAAGGCCACTAAAGCATATGATGCCGTTTTGTTTTACCTGTTTCGCAGCTTAGAAATAATTTTCAGCATGATTTTGAATCATCAGGAAAGGTGCGTAAAATGATGGATTGGATTATAAATCTGGATGCCGGCATACTGCTCTTTATTCAGGAAACAATCAGGAATCCCGTGCTGACCCCTCTTTTTGCCGCTGTCACGGTGCTGGGGAACGCCGCCGTGGTATGGATTCTCATATCTCTGGGCATGTCGGCTTCGAGAAAGACCAGGAAGACTGCCCTGATGTGTGCCGTTGCCCTGCTGGTGTCTTTGCTGATCAACAACATGGTCTTAAAAAATATAGTGGGGAGGATTAGGCCATATGAAGCGATAGCGGGCCTTGTCCCGCTGATCGGGAAGCCCAGGGACTACTCTTTTCCCTCCGGGCACACCGCCAGTTCCTTCGCTGCGGCGTGGGTCCTGTTCCGCAGACTGCCGAGGCGCTTCGGAATCCCGGCGCTGATGCTGGCGGGCCTGATTGGCATATCGCGGCTGTATCTGGGCGTGCATTACCCTACGGATGTGCTGTTCGGCGTCATCAGCGGGATCGGGTGCGGCTGCGCTGCCTGTGCGCTGGTGTCCGCGCCGGCGCGGGGGAAAAGGCATGCCAAGACATAGAAAGAGGGATGGAAGGAAGCGGACAGTGATTGACAGGAATCTGCTTCTGGGAGTATGATGGAGATGACACGAAGGTGTCTGAAAGCACGGATTCAGCGGATGTATGGATTGGAGGGAAGAAAGCGGATGGAAAACGAACAATTGGATATGGATCAGATTTTGGCACAGGTGGATGCACTGTATGAGGAGAATAAGGGAGAGGAAGCGGAGCAGCTCATGCTGCGTGCTGTGGAAGAGGCAATCAGACTAAAGGACGACGGTGCCCGCCTGCAGCTTCAAAACGAGCTGTTGGGGTACTACCGCGAGACCAGCCAGAGGGAAAAGGTCTATCAGATGGCTTCGGAAGCCATAGAGTATGCGAAAGCCATAGGGCTGGAGGGAACGGTCCCTTATGCCACTACGCTGCTGAACGTGGCCACTGCCTACCGCGCCTGCGGCAGGCTTGAGGAATCAAAGGAATACTACGCACAGGTACAGGAAATTTACGACAGTCAGCTAGAACCGGACAGCATGCTCATGGCTGGTCTGAAGAATAATATCGCTTTACTGTATCAGGAGACGGGGGATTTTGCCACCGCAAAGGAAAAACTGCAGGAGGCTCTGGCAATCGTTTCGGGGAGAGGAGAGGCCTACGAGACAGCCGTCACCTATGCCAATCTGGCCAGCACCTGCATGCAGCTGCAGCAGAACGAAGAAGCGCGAGAGTATGCGCTGAAATCCGTAGAGATATTCGAGCGGGAAAAGGTGGCGGACAGTCATTACGCCGCGGCCCTGGCCACGCTGGGCGCCTACAGTTTTTATGGGAAAGATTTCAAAAAGGCCCTGGAGTATTATCAGAGGGGCATGGAGGCCGTGGAGAGGAATCTGGGCAGGAATGAATATTACCGCAGGCTTCAGGAGAATGCCGCCGCCTGTGAAAGGGCACTGGTGAAAGAGGAGCAGGGAGCAGGCCTTGTGCTGGCCAGGCAGTACTATGAAAGCTGCGGCAGGCAGATGATAGAAGAGCGCTTTTCTGCTTATGCCGGAAAGATTGCGGTGGGTCTTGTGGGCAGGGGCTCCGATTGCTTCGGTTACGACGATACGGCCTCCAGGGATCACGACTGGGGTCCGGATTTCTGCATGTGGGTGACGGACGAGACCTATGAGGAAATCGGGGAGGAGCTGCAGCGGGCCTATGAGAGCCTGCCTGAGGAATTCGGCGGCTATAAGCGCGCTTCCCGGGTCAATGGGCGCAACCGGAGGGGCGTAATCAGGATATCGGAATTTTATAAAGGGCTGGTGGACGCGGCAGGCTATGGGGAAATCGACTGGCGGAGCGTAAGCGATGCGGGCCTGGCTGCTGCGGTGAACGGAGAGGTATTCCGGGATGACGAGGGCATCTTCACGGCATTCAGGGACAGGCTGAAAGAGGGCTATCCTGAGGATATCCTCTACCTGAAGCTGGCGGAGAGCGCGGCCAGGTTTTCCCAGACGGCCCAGTACAATTACCCCAGGATGCTGCGCAGAGGGGATATCCTCACAGCCCAGATGATGGTGTGGGACGGTCTCAAGGAAGCCATGAAGCTGCAGCACTATATCGAGAGGAAATATCCGCCACATGACAAATGGCTCTATCAGAGCCTGGTATCATTGGAGCAGGGCGGGGAAATGGGGAGCATGCTCCTGGATATTTCAAGCAGGCTGGCAGGAAGCGGCGTTATGAAGAATGCCCGGGAAGAGGAGCCCATTGAGAGAAAGATTGAGCGTGTGGCATCCTATTTCGCAGCGGAGATGTACCGGGCAGGCTTTATCAGCGATACGGACAGCTATCTGGACGCCCACAGCCAGGAACTGGTATACAAGGCGTCCCTGTCCGTGAAAGAGAAAGAGGCTCTGGTGGAGGAAATCGCAAAGCTGGAGTTCGAAGCGTTTGACAAGGTGAAGAACGAGGGCGGCAGAGCCAGCTGCCAGAACGACTGGGCCACTTTTTCCATTATGAGAAAGAGCCAGTACCTGACCTGGAACAAGCCTATGCTGATACAGTATCTCTACGATTTCCACAGGGAGTACCGCAGAGGGCATAACCTGATCGAGGAAAAATACGGAAGGATGATGGAGAGCACTGCGCCGGAAAAATATGAGGAGATCAAGTCCTATTTCCCGGAGCTGACCCTGGAGAAGAAAGAAATCATAGAACAGATTGTCCGTTTCCAGGTGGGATGGATGGAGAAATTTTCGGAAGAGTACCCGGAACTTGCGGGCAATGCCAGAAATATCCATACCTATGAGGACAACAGCGAGGACACTTCCTACGAGACTTATCTGAGAGGAGAACTGGGGACTTACTCGGACAAGATGCTGGAACTGTACGGCAGATATGTAGTGGGATATGCCCGCTCCGGGAAGAACCTGACCCGGGATATCATGGAATTAAGTGTAAAAATGTACGGCTACGCGGATGTGGAGGACGCGGAGCGCAAGCTGGAACAGGCCTGGCAAAAATAAATATTTTTGGAAGACAGCATCTGGGAGATTCTGCATGTCCACATAAATGTCGAAAAACTGCACACTCTGTATAATGGAAACAGGAAAGGAGTGTATGGTAAGATGGATATGAACGGCTTAGGAGGAGTGGGCATGCCTTATGGCGTTTCGACAGCCGGGCAGCTGCCGGTAGGCTTCGGGATGCCGCTGGCCATGAATGATGCGGCCATGAAGGGCTATGCGGATCTGACGGAGGCGCAGAAAGAGGAAGTCATCCTGCGCTGCAAGGACGCCGGGACGAAAGAAAAGATGCAGGAAATCGTAGATTCCCTGGCGCCCGGCACGGATGTGCGGGAAGTGTACGAGGAAGAGCGGGAAAGCATGTTTTAACGCAACAGACGGCGGATCAGGTGTACCATCCGCCGTCTATTGTTATAATCTGTCCTGTCAGATAGGCGGGAGCCTCGGCCAGCTGGAGGGCCAGCCGGGCTACTTCCAACGGGCTTCCCAGCCTGTCGGCTGGGATTTCTTCCCTTAATGTTTCCAAATCCTCCGCGGACAAGGTGCTGTTCATGGCAGTGTCGATGACGCCGCAGGCGATGGCGTTGACCTGGATATTGCTGGGAGCAAGTTCCTTGGCCAGGGCTTTGGTGAAAGCGTTCATGCCTCCCTTTGACGCGGAATAGGCCACCTCCATGGAGGCGCCCCGGGTGCCCCAGACAGAGGAGATGTTGATGATTCTGCCCGCGTGCCGCTGCAGCATCAGGGGGATGGCCGCCCGGCAGGTATAGAAACAGGAGTCCAGGTTCACCGCCAGGACTTTGTGCCACTGGGCGGAGGTCATGTCCGAGAGCAGGCCCAAATGCGCCATGCCGGCATTGTTCACCAGCACGTCCAGAGAGCGGAGGCCTGCAAACAGTTTTCCCACATCCTGTTCACTGCCGGCATCTGCCTGTACTGCCCTGCAGGAGGTGCCGTAAGCGGAATGCAGCTGTCGGGCAAGCTCTTCCAAAGCCTCCATGGAATGATGGCAGGTAAGCACTAAGTCGTAGCCGTTTTCCGCAAAGAGCTCCGCCGTGGCTTTGCCGATACCTCTGGAGGCCCCGGTGATCAGGGCGGTTTTATTCTGGCGATTCGTGTACATGATATTCTCCTCTGTGCCGGTTTTCTCTTTTTGCATCTATATATTATACTGCTTAACAGTAAAATTTCCGGGTAACCTGACTGCATAACGCCAGCCATATACGCTGAACCAATGCGGTATGGTGAATTCCGGTGTTATGTAGTATAACAAGGCGGAGGGAGAAAGTCAATAAAGCAGAAGGACAAAGATGGTGTGCGAAAGATTTGTGCGGAGGGCTTGTAAAAAGCGGGAGAAGAGCCTATAATTTCATTTGTGGCCCACATGCCGCACAGGGCTGGTTAAGGAGAGACTATTTTGACAGAGGAAATGGAGAAAAAGATATGTACGATTTGATTATTATCGGTTCCGGCCCCGCCGGCCTATCGGCTGCCGTATACGGAAAGCGGGCGGGACTGAACCTGCTGGTGCTGGAAAAGAATCCCATGAGCGGAGGACAAGTGCTGAATACTTATGAAGTGGACAATTACCTGGGGATGCCGGGGATGGACGGCTTTGACATGGGAACCAGATTCAGGGAGCATGCGGATAAGCTGGGGGTGGAATTTCAGGAGACGACAGCGCTTTCCCTGGAAGATATGGGCGACAGCAAGCTGGTGCGCACAGATGGCGGAGAACTGGAGGCCAAAACCGTGATTCTGGCCACGGGGGCAGTCCATGCCCTGCTGGAGGTGCCGGGAGAGGAAAAGCTGAGCGGAAGAGGCGTGTCCTACTGCGCTACCTGCGACGGCGCCTTTTTCCGGGGAAAGACCGTGGCTGTGGTAGGGGGCGGGGATGTGGCCCTGGAGGATGCCATTTATCTGGCCAGGACCTGCGAGAAAGTATATCTGATTCACAGGCGGGATGAGCTGCGGGGAGCCATGGTGCTGCAGGAAGAGCTTGGAAGTCTGCCCAATGTGGAGATTCTCTACAGCCATGTGGTGGAGGAAATTCTGGGGGAGGACGCGGTAGAGGGCGTGAATCTGAAGGACTGTAAAACGGGTGGGGTTTCTCTGCTGCCTGTGGCAGGTGTGTTCGTGGCCGTGGGCATCCGGCCGGAGACAGAACTGGTACAGGGGCTTGCGGCCTGTGATGAAAACGGCTATGTGCTGGCGGGGGAGGACTGTGCCACGGATGTACCGGGACTGTTCGCGGCAGGGGATGTGCGCAGAAAGCCCATACGCCAGATTGTGACGGCGGTGTCGGACGGGGCCAACGCCGCTGTGTCGGCCGGAGCCTGGTGCAGGTAAAGGATTTCTTTAGTTTTCTTTAAGAAAAATAAAATAAAGAAATTGTAAAAATCCCGAAGAAGCGCGTAAAATAGGCATTCTTCGGGATTTCGATAATTTTCTCTTCGTCTTGACAAATTTAAGAATAGGTGCTATATTTATTAACAGATGTAATAAATCTGTAATAAATTGTAGATAAAGACGTAATGATTGAGAATGAAGAACGGCTTTTCGATACATAGTTTCAGGTTAGGAGAGGAGATAAAAATGGCACATAAGACGAAGAGAACAGCAGTGTATTTGTTGACGGCGACGATGGCTTTTACAGGAATGGGCATGACGGCACAGGCATCTGCCCTGCCGGGCGGCGGTGTGAGCCTGGCGCTGGAAAATGGAAATAAGCTGGAAGATGTGGCCGCGGAAAGTTCTACACTGCCTATCGAGTCTATTATAGAGAGCATTAATCTGACAGATTCCGAAGTACCGCAGGCAGAGCCTGCGGAGGAGGATTTGTTCCGCAATCTGGTAATCGCCCAGGTAGACAGTTATGTAAATGTCAGGAGTTTGCCCAGCGAAGAGGGTGAAATCCTGGGAAAACTTTATGATAATTCCGTAGGGACTTTCATCTCAGAGGAGAATGGCTGGTATCAGATTAATTCCGGCAGCGTCACAGGCTATGTGAAAGGGGAATACTGCGTTACCGGCGAAGCCGCTGTGGAAATAGCCAGACAGGTAGGAAAGCGCATCGCCACTGTCAACACAGAGACCCTGTATGTCCGGGAGGAGCCCAGTACGGAATGCAATGTTATAGGTATGGTGCCCCAGACCGCAGATCTGCTTGTCCGTGAAGAGGGCGAAGGCTGGGTAAAGGTAGACATAGAGGAAGGCGAAGGCTGGGTATCCGCTGATTATGTATCGCTCCACAGTGAATTTGTCCAGGCGGAGTCCAAGGAAGAGGAAGAGAGACGTCTGGCCAAGGAGGAAGAGGAGCGCAGGAAAGCGCAGGAGGCGGCTCGGGCAGCCCAAGCGGCACAGGCAGCAGCGCAGGCGGCACAGGCGGCACAGGCGGCACAGAATGCTCAGGCTCCACAGGAGGACGTGACATATGCCGTTAGCGGCGGCAGCGAGCTGGGCCAGGCTGTGGCATCGTACGGATTGCAGTTCGTAGGGAATCCTTATGTATATGGCGGCAGCAGCTTGACGAACGGTACGGACTGTTCCGGCTTCGTGATGAGCGTCTATGCGAACTTCGGCGTCAGCCTGCCTCATAACGATGCGGCAGACCGCACACAGGGCTATGCGGTAGACGGTCTGGCGAATGCGCAGCCCGGCGATATCATCTGCTATTCCGGCCATGTGGGGATTTATATCGGCGGAGGACAGATTGTGCACGCTTCCAGTTCCACGACAGGCATCATCGTCTCCAATGCCGCTTACAGAGATATTCTGGCAATCAGGAGAATTTTCTAAAAGAGCAGGTTTCGGCCGCATCCGCAAGGATGCGGCCTTTTTGTATAAAATGACCAAATATTTCCGGTAAAATGTTATAAAAAAGATTTACATACGGAAAAGAGAAATGGTTATCCACAGCCCTAAGTCCGGTAAAGACAGAAAATTCCACTTATGCACGGAGTTATACACATAATCCACAGTCTTTATGACCTTTCACAGATGCCGGAAGAAAGATGAATACAAAACATATGTTTTGTAAATAATAGACAAAGTCGTGTTTTTCAGGAAGCCGGCCCATAAGGCAATTGACAGAAATGAATTCTAAAATATGTAAATAATCTGTTAAATCGTTGCAAAAACCCCGGGAGACATGTTATAATGTCTATACAATAAACAACCGAAAGGGATGATCATATGAAATTTATCATTGTAGGCAGAAATTTAGAGGTAACACCTGGATTAAAATCGGCTGTAGAGGAAAAAATCGGGAAGCTGGCAAAGTATTTCAATCCTGATACGGATGTGCATGTGACCTTAAGCGTGGAGAAGGACCGTCAGAAGATAGAGGTGACGATTCCGGTAAAAGGTAATATCATCCGTTCCGAGCAGGTCAGCAGCGACATGTATGTCTCAATCGATTTGGTGGAGGAGATCATCGAGAGGCAGCTGAAGAAATACAAGACGAAGATAGTGGACAAGCAGCAGACGGCGGAGTCTTTCAGCCAGATGTACGTGGAGAACAATTATATGGACGACGAGGAAGTGAAAATCGTCCGTACCAAGAAGTTCGACATCAAGCCCATGTACCCGGAGGATGCCTGCATCCAGATGGAACTTCTGGGCCACAGTTTCTTTGTGTTCATCAATGCAGAGACGGATCAGGTGAATGTGGTCTACAAGAGGAAAGGCGATACCTATGGACTGATTGAGCCGGAGAACTGATTTTGGCGTAAAAGACTTGAATAGAAGACTTGAATACAAGGTCTGAATAGAAGACGAGCTGCCGCAGGGATGCGGCGGCTCCTTTTATATGGCATTTGTCTTTTGTTTTCCACATATATTTTCAATAACGGCATGTTTTGGAGTGGAAATGGAAAGAGAGCGAAAGGGAGGATTCGGAGGTTTTGGCCGGGCGGGAAAGGAATGTCCGCGGAAAAAGACAGGGGAATTCAGGCTTGTCGGGTGGATGAAAAAAGGAATCCTGGCGGAGTGCCTGCTGTTGGCGATGTTTGCGGTACTGACATTTTATCAGGAGCAGAAGGAGGCCTTAAAGGAAAGCGCAGGCAGCAAGGTGGTCTTTGTAGAGGATGATTACATAAAGTGGGTGGATTTCACGGCATCCTACGAGGCGCTCTGTCAGGCTTATGACTGGGATGTGGAGACCCATGCCACTGAGCATGAGATTGACTGGGTGGAGCTGCTGGCTTACACGGCGGCCAGAACAGGCGGGGAATTTGACAAGGACGCCTTAAAAACCATGGACAAGGCGGCGGAGAAGCTTTCGGCAGGGGAGATTACGATGGCGGAGCTGACAGAGGATCTGAAGTATTATGATTACTATAAGGAGGCTTATGACGCAGCCATTGGCGGACTTGTGGGGGAGTACTGGGAGGAGGCGCCGGATGCCGGAGGGAGCAGCGGACAGGTGACGGGCAGCGGTGCGGAAAATAATGTTCCGGGATTGCAGAGCAGCCTGGCGGACGAGGTGAAGGACGGATATGTGAAAAAGTATGGGCTAAAGGGATATTTCCCATTGGCGAGAGGATTTGATTATACGCATTATGATGATTTTGGAGTGGGGAGGAGTTACGGGTATCAGAGGAAGCATTTGGGGCATGATATGATGGGGTTGGTAGGGACACCAAATAGTATAAAAAACTATATAGAAAAACGCCAGCCATGTATGTTTTGCCAATGCAGTATGATGCAGAGGTTTCCAAAGTAATCGACTTCGTCCTGTCCCCACGTTTCAAAAGTTCCTTCGGAAGGGTGCTGTGGATACCAATGCTCCACAGAGCTGCGAAACTCAAATACAAAATCAGCGTACTTCCGCTTATTGCCCTTCCACAACAGATAGTCCAGGTAATTGAAAACAATATGGGGCACAGCATCCTTTGCAATCTGCTCCGCCACAGAATTAAATTTCCACAATTTCTCCCGGTTCTTATCGCTGTATAACCAGATAAGCAGTTCTGTAATCCAGTGCGTAACCTTTGGTGATGTGTAAGAGACACGTAAAGCCGACCGCTTACTTCCAGTTGCTTCAGGCTCCATTCACCATCTGCGGACTCGTTGGCATATTCTCTCTTGATGATGTACTTATCGAACAAGAAGCGGCATTTCAACAGACAAAGAACGAAGTTCCATGCAAAGTGTTCCTTATGAACCGCAACACGCCTGCGCCCATATGTCTCGTGCTGAAGGACACATTCAAATTCTGAAATGAGCTTCTTATCGTCCAAAAGCCTTTGCGGTTCCTCGCCATCAGGCAGTTGGATATAGTTAGCATCGATGTAGACCCGCAAAACATGGAGCAAAAAGTATGGGAAGTCTATGATACTCTCAAACCGTACACGTTCATTCTTGTCCGTACTTCCATCATTATACTGCACCTTGAATCCGGGGGATAGAATCTCGTCAAGCGTCAGTTCCGGCTCATCGTCCCGTTCTCTTCAATCCAAAAATCCTCATCCAGCCGGTTCCATGAGTTCGTGAAGATGAGGTTCCTGATGGGTACATCAAAGTGCATCTGCACATAGCCGGTCATATCGCCGCAAGCGTCCCAAATCTTTGCAAACATATCCCGCTTCGCATCATCTCCGATTTCACTCATCAGGCTGGCCTTTAGAATGTCATGCGGTTCAAGCTGTTCTCCCCGTGTATTCATAATTTCAAAATATCGGTTCAGGTCAGTTCTGGGAGGCACTTGGATTCGGAACAGCTTTAGGTGCGCCAGCTTATGAATGAGGACTGTCCGGTCAATACCATCAGACAGCAGCTTCTCGGCAATGATTCTTCTGCCCCGCACAATATTCTGCTCCAAATCATCGTCAAGGATTTCTTTTCCATCAATATAGTGACTCAACGTATCATCCGCACGTTTGCGACAGGCAAAAGAAAGGTTGTTCCTGACTGGTAAGCCGAGTTCTATTGCCAGCAACAGCAGAGTTGTCAACCGCTGTTGCCCATCAATGACTTCGTATTCCTCGCCGCGTTTATAGACGATCAAAGAGCCGATATAGTACCAATCTCCATTATGCTCCACAATATCATCAATAAGTTGTTCAATCTCGGTATCTGTCCAGGCATAGGCTCGCTGATAGAGCGGTATCACATATTTTTCCTTTGCACTGCAGAAAATCGTTGTATGGCGTTTTTCATCATATACCGCTAGTCCTTCAATCATATTTTCACAACTGTTTATCATATATGCCACCTACACTTGATTCATCTTTTTGAGGATACTGTAAAGCCTGTCCCACTTGGAACTTTTTGCGGCATCCGGCTCTCTGACCACTTGGACGGCAAGGTTAGAGATTGCAGTATGCACTCTCGCATGGGCAATGAGGGAGAACATTGGATAGGTATTTGTATAACTACCATCAATGCCGATCGCATACCGATTTACACTGTCAAATCCAAGATTCTCCATATCAACACGCAGCATAAATGCCCAAGTGAACAGCTTCTTAACCGTCCGCTCATCCAGATTGCGGAAGCAATCGTAGTAGCTCAACAGGGTGCATTCAAAAAGGGTTCGTGCGTATTTGAACCCAACGGATTTTATCATCTCTGCATCGTCCAAAACGCTGACCAGACCGAAAAATGCCTCATTCTCTCGAAGTGTGGAACGGAGATAGTAGAGGAGAGCCAAGTAATGATCAACCATTGTATACACCTCTATTGGCAGTAGCGGCTTTTGCTCTCATCTTTTGGCTTGCTGAA